>CANQSY010000014.1 GCA_947626635.1 uncultured Akkermansia sp. | reverse complement strand
CGCAACATCTACGCCATCAAAGACGAGGTCGTGGAGCAGATGCGCCGTATGTTCCCGAGCGAGTTCCACTTCATCCATGGCGACTGCACCTTCCACAACATGCTGCTGGAAACGGAAGGGGTGCGACCTGTGCTCATCGACCCGCGTGGGTACTTCGGCAAGACGGCTCTCTTCGGTGATGCGGACTACGACTGGGCAAAGCTCTACTACAGCGTCGTGGGAGACTACGACCAGTTCAACCGCAAGAACTTTTCTCTGGAGATACGTGAGGAGGACGTGGAGTTGGAAATCGTCTCCAACGGGTGGGGAGGACTGGAGGAGGACTTCTTCGAGCTGTGCGGAGCAGATCGCCGCAAGATCAAGCTGCTGCACGCGATTATCTGGCTGAGTCTCACCACCTACGCATGGGAAGACTACGATGCCATCTGCGGAGCCTTTTACAAGGGGCTGTTGGAGCTGCAAACCTACCTCGACGAACAGCGCGCATGACCCCTGAAACTCTCACGCTCTCGCCCTTGCCGCACACCTGGATTCTGGATGTGGACGGCACACTCTGCGTGCACAACGGACACCTGAACGGCGGGGATGAACTGCTGCCGGGGGTAAAGGAATTCTTTGCTCAACTGCCGGAGGAAGACATGGTGGTGCTGATCACGAGCCGCAAGGAGGAGCACGGACCGGCGTTGGAAGCCTTCCTGCATGAGCACGGCATCCGCTACGACCACATTATCTACGGGGCTCCCATGGGGGAGCGCATCCTTGTCAACGACGACAAGCCCAGCGGACTGTGCACCGCCTACGCTGTAAGGAAGCGCCGGGATGAAACCCTTGCCCTGAAATGCCGTATCAACGTCGATCTCTAACCCACCTCGTCCCTATGTCTGAGAAAAAACCTGTACGCCTCGAAGACCTTTCGCTTGATCCCGAGAAATACTACTTCTTCTTCCCGATGCACAACGGCGACACCTTCACCGCGCTCGGCTTCGTGCGCTGGTTTGAAAAAGCCAACAATGCTAAAGTCGTCTGCCTGATCCGTCCGAGCCAGGAGGTCATTATGCGGCTCTTTGAAATCGAGGACTACGAGCTCATCGATTTTGACTTCACCGAAAACGGCACCTTGTGGCAAACCGTCATCGCGATGTCGGATATGTGTCCAAATCCACGACGCGGCGCCATCTTCGTTGCTCTCGCCACCGCCCACCTCGAGAACCGCCTCTTCTGGGAAAGCCACGCTCCACTCAACCACCTCCAGCAGTACGCCCACATGTACCGCGTGAATGGAGCACCGACCGATGCCTTCCAAAAGCCGACGGATGCTCACATTGTCGTGTCGGATGCCTTCAAGCAACGGCTCTCCGCCATCGCTCCGGTGGAAAACATCGTTCTCTTGTCCCCGGAAACGCTTTCGTTCATCAACAAGGGCACGGGAACCATCGCTCTGAAATTCTGGGCGGAAGAGGCCGAAAAATGGACAAACCGCGGCTTCACGGTTCTCGTCAGCAGCGTATCCCCACTCTCGATCCCCCACGCCCACTTCTTTGAAATGAGCTTAGAGGAAGCTCTCTGGCTGGGAATCCATTGCAAACACGTCACAGCCCGCCGCTCCGGCTACACGGACCTACTCTGTTTCTTCCAGCCCGATTTCACTGTCGTTTACCCCTCCTACGCCTTTTTTGCCACGTACAATTTCTTTGATCTCTTCCACCTGCATTTGGACGAAATCATCATACCGGACATGAAGATGCGCGACAAAAACGGCATCTTCCTCCCCATCATTGAGGACATCAACCGGTTGGCCGATCTGAAAAAGGAACGCAAAACGGCAAGCCTTCTTTCCCGCTTCTCCTTCGGCAAGAAAAAGAAAATTTACAAGCAGAAAAAGAAAGAAATTAAACAGCGCATTTCCGCCGCCGAGGAAACTCAGCAGCTCATGCGCGATTCTTCCTTTCATCTGGAAGAGGGGGAGTAAGCGGCGGGGTCGGTCCTCCTCGAATTCGCTCTGCAACCGTCCTTCCCGAGCTCACCTATATGATGGGGCATAGCCGAGAGTGAGCGTTCAATTTGCCTTTGACGGAGAAAGGGAATTTTCTTGCAGGCGTCTTCTTGCCCTATGGTCGATGCAGGAGTACAGCGTTTGCTCTTCGGGGTAGTACTCCAGCCACAGCAACATTTCCCGCCCATTCTCCTGTTGCCGCAGGACGTACCCGCGTCCACAGCGCTTCCAACCTGCTGACTCCAAGGCACGGTCGAATTGCTCCGAAGGCGAGGTCTCCAGTCGTACCTCCAGTTCGTTAGAGTCCATGTCGAAAATCGCCTCCTTCACCTGCAAAGATTCACAGGGGATGCGGTAATTTTTCTCCACCCACTCCGGCGTTTCCCGCACATGATCGAGGTACTCCATCACCATTCCTGCTGACACAAGAAAGATCACCCAAAGTGCTAAAAGCCCCGCAGAAATGCCCCCAATCACATGGATAATCACGACCCACGCAGGGGTCTTGCTTTGATTGCGAGGCTTCATACACAGCATTTTACATAACGAAAACCTGCGCGACAAGGAAAAAGCGGCAAAAGCTTAAGAAAAGCGAAAGGCAAAATTTCGTGTTGCTAGTTGCGCGCGGGCGTGATATCATGGCGGCACCATGAAAATCACTGGCACAACTCACAAAAAGGCCGCTGAGTGGGTGGAGAAAGTCCGCCAGCTCTGTAAGCCCGATTCCGTTTACTGGTGCGACGGATCGGAAGAGGAAAACACCCAGCTATGCGACATGCTGGTCGAGAAAGGCACCTACATTCGCTTGAATCCTGAGAAACGCCCCGGTTGCTTCCTCGCCCGCTCCACTCCTTCTGATGTGGCTCGCGTGGAGGAGCGCACGTTCATCTGCTCTGAAAAACAGGAAGACGCCGGTCCTACCAACAACTGGAAAGCCCCGGACGAGATGCGCGCCATCCTCAACAAGTTCCTGGACGGCTGCATGAAGGGCCGCACCATGTACGTCATCCCCTTCTGCATGGGTCCTCTGGACTCTCCTCTGGCCAAGATCGGCATCGAAATAACCGACTCCGCCTACGTGGTGACCAATATGCGCATCATGACCATCATGGGCGCCGAGGTACTCAAACGCCTCGAGGACGAGACGCAGGGCGGCGGCAATCCGAAGCGCGACGGCTACGGCGACTTCGTGCCCTGCCTGCACACCGTGGGTGCGCCGCTTGAGCCGGGTGAGCAGGACGTCACTTGGCCCTGCAACAACGAGGAGAAATACATCTGCCATTTCCCTGAGACCGGCGAGATCATCTCCTACGGATCCGGTTACGGCGGCAATGCGCTGCTCGGTAAGAAGTGTCTGGCCCTGCGTATCGCTACCACCATTGCCCGCAAGAACGGCTGGATGGCGGAGCACATGCTCATCCTCGGCGTCACCGACCCGAAAGGACGCAAATCCTACGTGACCGGCGCATTCCCCTCTGCCTGCGGCAAGACGAACCTCGCCATGCTCGTTCCTCCGCCCGCTCTGCGCGAGAAGGGCTGGAAGACCAGCATCATCGGCGACGACATCGCTTGGATCTGGCCGCATGAGGACGGCACCTTCCACGCCATCAACCCGGAGAACGGCTACTTCGGCGTGGCTCCCGGCACCTCCTACAAGACCAACCCCATCGCCATGGACACCATCAAGAAGAACGTCATCTTCACCAACGTCGGTCTCACCGACGACGGCGATGTGTGGTGGGAAGGCATGGACGGCGAGCCGCCGGCACATGCTATCGACTGGCAGGGCAACGACTGGACGCCGGACTGCGGACGCAAGTGCGCTCACCCCAACAGTCGCTTCACCGCTCCCGCTTCCCAGTGCCCGACGCTGGATCCGGAGTACTACAACCCCGAGGGTGTCTCCATCAGCGCGTTCCTCTTCGGCGGACGCCGCGCCACCACCATGCCGCTCGTTTACCAGTCCCGCGACTGGAATCACGGCGTGTACGTGGGCGCCACGATGGGCTCGGAGATGACCGCCGCCGCTTTCGGCAAGATCGGTCAGGTGCGCCGCGACCCGATGGCCATGAAGCCCTTCATCGGCTACAACGTGGGCGACTACTGGCAGCACTGGTTGGATATGGGCAAGAAGACCTGCGCTTGCAAGCTTCCTAAGATTTTCAACGTGAACTGGTTCCGCAAGGACGAGGAGGGACACTTCCTGTGGCCCGGCTACGGTGACAATATGCGCGTGCTCGATTGGGTGCTGCGCCGCTGCCATGGCGAAGTCGAGGGCGTTGAAACCAAGCTCGGCGTCTCCCCCGCCTACAACGAGCTGGACCTCGACGGTCTCACCGACTACTCCGAGGAGCAGTTCAACAAAAACATGGCGCTCACTCCTTCCGAGTGGCAGGCTGAGCTGGAAAGCCAGACCGAGCTCTTTGACTCCGTCGGCTCCAAGCTTCCCGCCGAGCTCGAAAGCCAGCGCAAGACGCTCATCGCCAAGTTCAGCTGAAAAAGTTTCGTCATCGACTTTTCCAGAAGCCTGCCGTTCCTCCTCGGAACGGCAGGCTTTGCTGACGGTTATAAACACCAAATAGACTGCCTATCTCTAAGGATTACTCTAAAAGGTAGCGTGAATGCAAAATAAATGTAATGGACTTGAAAAACACCGAAGATCAGTTGCGGAGCAGCCTCATTGATATAGCTGTTGAGGCATGGCGCCTAGAAAAAACCATAAACAAGCTCATTGAAACACAGGATGCAAGTAAACAAACAAAGTATATTGGGAAAATCCGCTGGTTTCAAAAAAGGGTACATAAAGCTCTGGAAGAGGCGGACTGCTGTCTATGTAACCTTGAAGGACTATCTTATGATTCGGGCATGGCCGTAACTCCCATCAATATAGATGATTTCAGACAAGATGATCAACTGATGATTGATCAAATGATAGAACCTGTCATCGTCAATAAACAAGGAAAGCTTTTACACACAGGTATTGTCTCTCTCACCAAATTGCAATCATGAAATACTACGTAGGAATTGATCTCGGTACCACTAACAGCGCCATTAGTATTTACGATGGCGAGGATGTAACTATACTCAAAAGTCCAGAGCAAAATGATGTCACCCCGTCTGCGATCCTTATTGATCGACGAGGCAACAAATACATAGGAAAACGTGCCTACGACGCAGCCCCAGGTAATCCAGATAATGCTGCTCTACTTTTCAAACGGCTCATGGGCAGCAGCACGAAATTACATTTTGCCTCCGTTGGAAAAGAAATGACGCCGGAGGAATGTTCCTCAGAAGTGCTAAAGGTTCTCTATGGGTATTTGCCAGAGGAGATACGTCTGAATGATGACATTGGCACTGTGATAACGGTACCAGCGGCGTTTAATCAGATGCAACGAGATGCAACTGTGCACGCTGCTTCAATGGCAGGAATTGGGAAAATGGCTCTTATGCAAGAACCCGTTGCGGCAGTTATGAGTGTTATGCGCCATCACCCAGCGGATGGAGTTTTTCTGATATATGACTTTGGGGGTGGAACTCTTGATGTGGCAATAGCAGAAAAAGTAGGCGGTCGCGTAAGCCTTCTCGCAAACGGAGGTATTCAAATGTGTGGTGGAAGAGACATAGATCGTTCCCTTTTTGATAATATTGTCAAGCCTTGGCTCCTTGACCGCTTTAATCTACCCACTGACTTTATCGTGCATTCTGAATACAAGCGACTTATACGCTTTGCAAACTGGGCAATCGAAAAAGCAAAGATCGAACTCTCGGCGAGGGAAGATTCGGTAATTTCTCTTTCTGAAATGGAAGCCTGCACCCATGATCTGTCAGGTGAAGAGATATACATTGATATCCCTTTAACGCGTACTCAGCTCATGCCGCTTATGGAGGAGAAAATCCAAGAATCTGTGAAAGCGGTACGCGAGACCATTCGCAATGCAGGTTTTGAACCAAGCGATATTGGGAAAATTGTATTTATCGGTGGACCAACAAACTACAAACCTCTAAGGGATCGAATCTCTATGGAGCTCGGTATTGCAGGAAGTACTGAGGTCAATCCAATGACTGCTGTCTCTGAGGGAGCTGCAGTATTTGCTGAATCAATTGATTGGGAAACACACGACAATGCACGTAAAAGCTCGCGAGGTAAACTCTCAGCGGCAGGTCTTAACTTTATTTATAGCGCACGCACCCCGGAAAATTATGCAAAATTAGTTGTACAGTTATCAGACACCTCACTGAAAGACGCTGAATTCCAAGTTGACAGCTTAGGCACAGGCTGGACCAGCGGACGAATCAAGCTAGAAGATGGGGCGAGCGTGCGACTTATTTTGACCAGCAATGGAGACAACAACTTTAAGGTCTTTTTATTTGCCAAGGATGGTTCTCCTATTACCCTCGCACATGACTTAATTACAATATGTCGCACGGCTGCTACAGTGGATGCAATACCTGCTTCTCATTCTATTGGTGTTGCCGTAAAAGAACGTCTGGGAGGCGGGGAGGTTATGGCTTGGCTTATAAGGGCAGGCGATTCTCTGCCCCGGAAAGGACAACTTCGTTTCACAGCCGCTGAAACATTACGTGCAGGAACCCCCAATTCATTAAATTTCAATTTATGGGAAGGGGAGATTGAAGACCCCATTTCTGATAATCGTCACATCGGTACGTTAAAAATTCGTGGAGTTGACTTGGACGAAGGTGTAATACCAGCTGGAGCGGAGTTGATATGTGACTATGAACTATTAGATTCAGGTCTCATACATATTGAAGTGTCTGTTCCTAGTATTGGGGCTACCTTCCCATCAGACCGTAACTTCTATTCGCGGCAAGAAGGACAGATTGACTTTGAAACTGCTCGCGGAAGGACGGAGGCCGAACAAAAGAGCCTAGAGTGTCGCGTTGAAGATATCCTTACCAAGGGAATTCAGGAAGAGAAGATCAATGATTTGCTGCAAAAATTGGGACGTATCAAGGAACTCATTAATGAATCAGATGTTGAAAAAAACCAAGAAGCACAGGAACGCCTTTTGGAAGTCAAACGCGATTTGTCAAAAATCAGGGTTGCCCACCTTGCAGAAATCCGCCACATGGAGTTAGAAAAATGCCACGATTTCTTTGAAAATAAAGTACGGGCCTACGCTAAACCTTCGGAAGCATCTGCTTTCGATGCACTGTACCGTACAGCTCAACGTAGCATTGATCGTAAAACTCACGAATTTGAGAGTACTCTCCATGAAATAAAGACCAACAATTTCGTAATCCTTTGGAGACAAGACTGGTTCGTTGTTGATTATTTCCGTAGCATGATTAAATTCCCTCACCAGTTTACCGATCGCGCTCTTTTTGAACAACTTTGTAAACAAGGGCAGAGTTTCCTGCAATGTGACGATATATCCAACCTACGCCAAATCGTTTTCAAATTGATGGATATTCGCATTTACCTTGATGGAGGAAGCGATACAGAGGAGGAGGTTAATATTATACGCTCATGAAGACCATTGATATATGGTTCCCGCGAAACTATCGAATCGACGGCATGATCCTCACTGGCATAATTAACAGCGGGGAAAATTGGCAGTTGTACGAAACGTATGACAGAGGCAGAGCACTTTTTGTAACAAACGAGCTGCTAGACTATTGGATAGCTGGTGAGATCATCGAGTTTGATGCGTGGAATCAAACTTCTTACGGGAATTATGTATATTCCTATCTCGCATCTTCAAGTTCATATATTCTTGCCCCAGTTCGAGAGATTCAAGCACAGAAAAACTTCGAAGTAGCCCTTTCTTTTGCAACTGCTCTTACCGCAACCAGAAGACTAACATCTCAGGCTGCCCTTGAATCTGGTATCTTTGTTGAACGTTATGCACGCATCCTTCCTATGCCAGATCAATTGAGCACCATGGATGACAGTATGCTATTAGGCTATGTCGTTACCGGAGGAACACAAATTCCCATAACAAACACGCGACGAATCCTGCAACTAACCCCCTCCTTTTCTATTTCCCAACTGCAAAAAATTCTCCATGCTGCAGGTTTCGCACATTCTCAATATGCAGAAGATCAATCCTCACCTTCGATATCTGCACCCAAGGTTTTTAACCTTCCTGGACGAAAAAATCTTAGCAATTTCTTACAAGAGCATGTGATCGATATTATCGAGCACGAAAAAGACTACGCAGCCGTGGGCATAACCTTTCCTAGCGCCTTTATCCTTCAAGGTCCCCCTGGCTGCGGTAAAACCTATGCTATAGAAAGATTGGTGGACTATCTCAATTGGCCTATGTATTCTATAGATAGCATAAGCATTGGCAGCCCCTATATTCACGAAACAGGGAAAAAGATAGGATCCGTCTTTGAGAAAGCGATGGAAAATGCTCCTGCTATCATCGTAATTGATGAAATGGAAGCTTTCCTTCAAGATCGCACAGCATCCTCCTCAAGCAGTTCAAATCACCATGTTGAGGAAGTAGCCGAGTTCTTAAGAATGATACCAATAGCGCGAGAACATCGCGTTCTTGTCATTGCCATGACGAATCTCATTCAGTCTATCGATCCCGCTATCTGCCGAAGAGGTCGATTCGATCACATCATTGAAGTTGGGATGCCTACCTCAGAAGAAATTGAGCAAGTGCTCCGAAACAGCATTGAGAAGTTACCGCATGATACCATCCCTTATGCCGATTTAGCAGAAAAATTGGATGGCTCTCCCATGTCAGACGTAGCTTTCATCATACGTGAGGCGGCTCGTCTGGCGGCGAAAAACAAACTCAATAAACTGACGTCCGATATTCTCTGGCAAGTCGTCACGGAACATAATAACGTTCATACGGAAGAACATACAATCGGTTTCCATCCCTAAATATGTTTCCCACTGAAACAGCATTTTATCTCCTCGGTGCAAGCACTCTCGATAATAAAAATCGAATACGAGAGCTCGCCGATGAAAGAGCTATCATAGAGGATGAACAATCCATAAGAGACGCTCAGCGAGCTCTCTGTACCCCCAATAAACGAGTTGAACATGAAATCGCTTGGTTTCCAGGGATCCGTCAGGATTCTATCACTAAACTGATTGAACGTGCAAAGCGCGGACTGGTATCTTCGCACATTTCTGGCTGTGACTTTCCCCCTCAGCTACATCCCCTGGCATACTGCAATCTTCTCACCCTAGCCTTAAATTATTACAATACCGCCGATATCCCTGTCAACGAGGAAACGGCTTCCTATCTTTTGCTCGCTCTTGCCGAATCTAGCGAAAGAATGCACGAAAATCAGATTCGTTCAATTATCAATGCTGACCGCCTGCAGGCAAATTTTCCAGAAATAAATGACGTGAGTTCAGTGCTCCAACGCCAGCAATCTTTTTACGTAAGCGTTCTACACAATTTTTTGACAAAATTAAATCAAGATATTGCCCTTCCTATACTTACCGAGGCAATTGAGAAGACAACCTCAATGGGTGAAAGACAAAACTTTTACCTCCTTGATGAACTCGTATCAATGTACGAAGTTCATTATACTGAAAATCTAGAAGCTCTAGAGGAAGAGATAAAAAAAGGAATACAACAAATTAAGAAATACTCTCCAGAAAAATTAGAAAGAAATAGTTTTTCCGAGTCCATTAAGCGATTGCTAGAGCTCGTACGACGTTGGGATCGTATGGCCCAACCTATTCAAGTTTCCCTGAAAAGTAAGGGAATTGAAGATAAACGGAGTAGAGATGTTTGCATGTTGCTACGCGAGTTAGCTGTTCATATTTTTAATAAATATGATGATGCGGACTCCGCACGAACCATTGTTGAGGTACTCCGCGATCTCTTCAAAGAAGTTCCCTCCGTAGAAGACTTGCTTCAAGATGATGAGGATTTCTTAAGGAACGAAGCACCAAAATTGAAACGTTCCATCGGTGTCATTCCTTTCTACGACAAATACAAATCTGTACCAAAAAACCTCGTCGGAGTTACACAACAAACAAAGCTTATCCTTCAAACTATTGATAATAAGTTCGATAATCCAAAGGAGCTGACTGATAATGCTAGAGATATGATTGCTATGCTCCTTACAAGATATGCAGTGAAACTTGCAAACGTTTTCTGTCACTTCCAAGACGCTGAGTCTCTCTTGAAAAAAGCATTGGAATACGTAGCTGATCCTGATCTAAAAAAACTAGGTACAGTTAATATAGAGAGAACGAAGAAAAACAATAATATTTTTAATAACGAGCAACTTAATTTTCGAAAAAAACGCAAACGAACGGTCATCTGGCTTTCTCTCCTGATTATGCTAGGACTAGCAGTGGTTAGCCTGATCTGCTATGTGAACTCCGATGATTACCGATGGCGTTATGATTTACAAGACGAGAATTTTGTCATTCGTATCCTTTCTAATCTAAATCTCGACGAAGAAGCCCGAGTCGAGGCAATTGACAGTCTTAAACTGCATTTTTCCCGTCATATGCAGGGGCTTCTTCGCGATTACACCATTAAAGAATTTCAAGATAAATTGGGCCATTATCTTCACCTGCCAGAAGACATTTTAACGACAATCGGGGCGGAGAAATCCGTATACGAGGCAGTTCGTCGTGAACAAAGCCCTGAAGCGTTTAATTTCTATTACGAACTTTTCCCAAACGGGGTCCACACTGAGGAACTTGGGGAGCTGACTAAACATCGCAGCATGGAGTTGTGGAGAAAAAACGCCTCGCCTTGCACAGTGGCATATGTTAATGATTTTCTAAGTAAGCATCAAGAAGTCAAAATAGCAGATATAGAGAAAGATATTATTAATTACATACAAGGAGTCAATGGTTCTACCAATCTGAAAGAACTTACAGCATGGGAAAAGAGCACTCTACAATCAACAGACACCATTCGCGAAGTGGCAAAAAAACGTATTGAGCTAATTGCGCAAACAGCATGGGATAAATTACGCCGACCGCTCCGATATAATGATGTCTCACAATTCCTGCAAGACTATCCAACAGTTGATAAAACTAAGGTAGAAGAGAAGATTCTAGTTGAACTTAGGGAAATGAAGCAAATCTCTGATCATGATGCTTTATGCTGGGAAAAGATAATAACTCATCCAGATAAGATCAGTGAAATTAAGGCTCTTAATAAGGATCGTGCTCAAAAAGCGTGGAATGACCTCCATAAACCTTATCTTATACCAGAGGTTCTGGCTGTATTACAAGCATACCCTTCTCTATTAAATACGGCGATAGAGTCGGAACTGGCTGAACAAATTAAGTCAGAGAGTGCCAAAGGCAAGGATATTACGGGGTGGGCGGATATTGGACGGATGCATCATGGCGTTCTCAGTGAAACATTACACACGCTTCTCAAGGAAGCATCTATGAAAACGTGGAAACGTATACCCTCTCCTTATACACCTGACATTGTTCAAACTTTCCTCAAAAATAATCCAGAAGTAAAGACGACTGATATTGATTCAGATGTGCTTGCTAACCTAAAAAAACATTACAGTAAATTAAAGCCATCCAATCAAGACCTCGATAGTTGGGAAAAAATATTTCCATTTGGTATTGTTAAAGCCTATGTCATTGAACGGCGGGAAGCTATGTATGATGACTTCTCATACGTCGAGAAATTAGGCACCTCCTCGGCGTATCAAACATATCTAAACCGCAACCCTAAGGGTAAGTATGCTCAACTTGCAAAAAAGAGATTAGTTGACATGGAAGTAGATTCCATTCAGGCTCATAACCATGCTAATTATACTCCCTCTTTTAATGAAAACTCTCGTCAAGGTACCGCTTATCTCTCCATTACAAATGGCACGGAGTATACCATCTCGGTGCTCTACAGCGGGAAAAAATCTGTAAAACAAACACTTCGTCCGCATCAAAGCACTGATATTACTCTACCGAGTGGAAACTATCGTATTGCCGTCACTACTACACAGGAAAACATTATACCATTCTACGGTGAACATCATATAGGTGCGGGGCGCTATGAGGAGAGATTTTACATCCGATCGACTACGACCCCATTCCCACAAGACTACTACTCTCTCCCTTTAAAACTCAGGTCCCACTAATCATTTTCTCTCACATCTAATCCTATGCTGGATCCCAAAGCCACTACTATCCTCTGCCTTCTAGGGTTGATATTCATTTTTGGGCTGATTTTGTATATGATTTCAGATCTAGTGACCCGCCCAAAGAGGACACCAGAAGAAATGAAAAAACAACAAGAAAAACTCAGCCAAGCGGCCCTAAAAAGATGTGCTCAAATTACATCATCCATCTTGCGAAACAATCAGGTCTATTCATCATGGGGAGAAAGGCGAATTCTTGATGCATGTTTTGATATTTGGAGTCAAGTCATTGTCTCTACGGCTGATACGCTGGTAAAAAGACGAGTCATTCGCGCTGGCGCTTATATCTTGTCAGGTACTTCTGGAAAGCATTTGAGTATGCTAGAAGCAGAAGTCATGCTGGAATCTATTGTCAGTCAAGGAATCCGTTTCCCAAAAATTTTTCCTGAATTCGCATCTTATAACAATTTAACAGAATCATTGTTCCATTCATACAGCAAATTAAAACATCTTTACGTCTCTGCGTACGATAAAACTAGAATCAGGCAGGCAGCACTGCAGGCTATTTCTCCAGATGACCTTTACTTACACCTTGGCTTTTGCTGTATCGCTTGTGGCAAGAAAACATATACAGGTGAAAGTGAAGGGCTTCTTTGCCCAGTCTGCATGAAATCAATGAAAAAAATGAGACGAAAACCATGATTTAATCACACCAACAGATAGCAATATGAGCTCTCCATCTATTTCAACGGGGGAACATCTCCACGGACAAGCTTCTCTCGCCGGTGAGCCGGATGTCTCATTCGGCACGATTCGTACCACCAAGGAAGACACCGTTCTCCAGTTGCTGAGACATAGAGATGACGGCGTCGAGCTGGAATGCGCCGATAAATGCAAAATTTGTGGAAAAACGATTGCTTCTAGCCATCACTATTGTTCTTCATGCCTTGCTTTATTACGCGCGAAAGAACGTCAGCTGAAAAAAGGAGCCAGTGAACATCCTGAGCTGTTCTTTAAAGAGGAACTGACTATCCTCAGCTTGGATAATGCATAGCTCGCCAGCTAACTCCTGCATCTAAGGTAATCAAAGTGCTCACTCCTTCCGAGTGGCAGGCTGAGCTGGAAAGCCAGACCGAGCTCTTTGACTCCGTCGGCTCCAAGCTTCCCGCCGAGCTCGAAAGCCAGCGCAAGACGCTCATCGCCAAGTTCAGCTGAAGCTGATCAGCAACGCTGTTTTTCAACCTGCCGTTCTGAAAAAGAACGGCAGGTTTTTTGTGTCAACATACTTCCAGCTCACAAATAGAAAAATCCTTCCGTTACTCTACTTGAAAGGTTGCCCATATTTCCCTATATCCGGGCGAGAACTGGACGAAATAAAAACATCATGTATTTGATTCAGCCGCCGCAAGGTCTCTATTCTTAATTGCTTCGCTTTGATAATCGACTCGATACGTTTTAAAGTTTTCCTCCTGCGAAAGGACTTTATTGAGAATTTCATCGCTCCACTCATGCGGATACCCTGCCTGAAAAAGAAATCTCAATATCCCACTGGACAATTTACCTGTCGTTTTTGGGTTGTTTAACCAGTCGGCATAAATAGAGACATCTTCAACAAGTTCATTGATCCTCCGTGCCAGAGCGACACATCGTTCATTATCAAACTCAAATTGTTCTCTATCACGAATAGCGACTAGGATATCGTAGATAGCCTTTTCTTTGAGGCTGATTCCGAGGTTACGAAACTCTGTCCTGTCTGTCTGTAACTCCCTGAAAAGTTTGAGCAGATCATCAATGACAGGCTTGAGTCTCTCCTCTAGTCCGTCGCACATCAACTTGTCATATTCAATCGATTTATTAATAACTTTCACCTTAACACGAGTATGGTAAGTCTCGATCGTCTTTGTCAGCAATTCTTTAAAATGCTCGGCGCGCACCATGTTAATTTGTGCGTATTCTTGAATAGCTCGGTTAAGCAGTCTAACCAGCAACTCAAACTTTGTGCAGGGCATTTTAACATCGTCCAGCTCCTTCAGGAATTCCTCGCTGTATATGTTCACCTCCGGAGAATCAAGATCCATCACATGCTCTACGCCACCGCAGCGTACAGCCTCTTTCATCATCTTTTCCACGGCGCCATTCATCGCCGTCACATCCAATTTTGTAGTCGATATCTTGCTCATAAAGGAGCAAATACCCATGAAACACTGACACCACGCCACCTCGTCACCAGTGAGAACTCCCGCAGGATTGCAGATGGAGAAAGCACTGCGCAGGCGTCGGACATGTCCTTTAAATTCGGTCTCAAATGAAACTTTACCTTTTTCCTTTGTGCTATGGGAGAGGATATATTCGACGGCACTCTGTAGGAAACGCAGACGAGCTAACGCATCATCCCCGAAAAAGGGAGAAAAATCGACAGGACTCAGCATATCCTTCAGGATATCCAACTCATGAATCAATGCCTCATGCGCTTTCTCGACGTCATTCTCCTCAAAACCTGAGCCACTCCCAGCTCCGTAGTGTTTCAATGCCTCCTGCATTTTATCACGAATACCGATGTAATCCACCACATAGCCGAACTCTTTTCCTTTATACACGCGGTTGACGCGACTGATGGTTTGGATCAATGTATGTTTCTGCAGAGGTTTATAATTGTACAGCACTGTGAGCGGAGGAGCGTCAAACCCAGTGATCCACATATCCACCACAATGGCAATGCGGAAGTTGGAGGCTTCGCTCTTAAACTCCCTGTCCAACATTCTCCGATGGGCGTCGTCCCCCAGCAAGTCAAACATCTCTTTAGGATCATCCTTCCCGGTAGTCGCCACGACGTTGACAAAGGAAACAGGAGTCAGTTTTTTCAAAGTTTCCGCATCGAGTTCCGCCTCATTCAAAGCTTTCACCGCGCGACACCATTCCGGCCTCTTCTTCTGTATAATTTTGTACAACTTAAACGCAATATGCCGCTCGCTGCACGTCACCATCGCTTTAAGCAGCGTGTTCGGTTGATCGTCGCAGCGTCTTTCATAGTCGGTGATGATGTTATCCGCCAATTTCTCCAAGATGTTTTCATCCCCGAGCAACACATTCATGCTACTCATGATCTTTTTGCTCTTGTCCACATCTTCCGGCTTAGCCCCATCCGCCTCGCATTGCCGATAGTACGCCTCAATCTTCTCAGTCTGCTCGCTATTGAGTCCGAGACGCAACAAGCGAGGGTCATACTTGATGGGCACTGTAATGCCATCCTGTTGAGATTGCACCATGGTGTAGCTTTCAACAACCTCCCCGAACACGCGGATAGTCTCATCAATGGGTGTTCCCGTGAAACCGACGTATGTGGCGTTGGGCAGAGCCTCGTGCAGGTATTCGGCAAATCCGTGGGAGATGAACGCACCTCTGCCCACCTTGCCGTCTCTCAATTCCTCTTGACTCGGGAGTTTCAAATTGCCGTCGATATTCGTCTGTGTACGGTGAGCTTCATCACTCAGACAGATGATGTCGTCGCGTTCACTGAGCAAGCCGGTGGATTCCGTGAATTTCTGCACCGTGGTGATATAAAATCCACCGCCCGCATTTGAGGTCAGCTCTTGCGCCAGGTCTTTTCTATCCACGATGGTGCGCACCGATTTGCTCCCCAGATATTCCGTCGATCGCGTAAATTGCTTTTCCGCCTGATTCTCTAAATCCACACGATCCACAATCAGCAAAATTGTCGGATTCCCCAAGTGTGATTTACTGCGCATGGCGAGCAAACGCGCCAGAAAGAGCATGGTGTATGTCTTGCCACAACCGGTCGCGCCGAAGTAGGTGCCGCCCCTGCCATCGCCTCCCACGCTGTGCAGGTGCTTCAGGAGGTGAGCCTGCAATTTTTTCGCAGCAAAATACTGCGGATAACGGCACACAATTTCAATCTCCTTCTCGTCCTCTCCCGGCGCAGCATCCGGGAAATAAATAAAGTCTCGCAGTATTTCCAGAATACGCTCCTTGGTGAGTACCCCGTTGATGAGCGTTTCCAGCTCACCCACGCCCATAGAGGGTGAATCCTCATTCTGCACCTTCTTCCAGGCGTAAAAATACTCATAGCCGGAGACCGTTGCCCCCAGCCGTGTGTTGCTCCCATCACTGATGCATGCCAGGGCACAGTATTTCATGAGCAGGGGGATGTCCCGCCGGTAACGCACGGTGATCTGCGTGTGCGCATCTCTGATGGTGGCATTGGCGTCCGCTGGGTTCTTTAACTCAAAGATGCACACCGGGATCCCATTGATGAACAGCATGACGTCCGGGCGCCGTGTCTGCTGCCCCTGTTGCATTTCAAACTGGTTCACCACGCGGAAGAAATTGGCTTCCGGATGCTTAAAGTCGATGTATTCCAATTTGAAAGGTACAGCCCCGGGATAAGACGGCACGAAGTCGTAGCCCTCCCGATACAGGTTTACGGTCTTACGCAAGCTGTCATAATCGCTGTTCCCACTGATGTTCTGAATGTTCGCTATAATTTGCCTGAATTCGTCCTCCGTGATCCCCGCACTTCCGTACCGTTCGTGCAAGTAGATGGTCAGATCCTCCGACAGCAGGGGCTCTGTAACTCTCCGATTGGATAACTCCCCACCGTAAGTGCACTCCCATCCCGCCTGTTGCAGGAGTTCCACAACGGATTCCTCATACTCGCTCTCGTAGTACTTCCCTTTCATGCTCCCTCCTTCATGATGCGATGCTACATGTTCCCCTCCGTATCAATGCCGGACAGGCCTGCTTGCTCAACTCCCCAGCCTCCACTGCGATCTCTCTACTCTCCCTCGCACACGTGTAGATGTCCACGATGGCCTGCTGAATGGACAGGGGTGGCACGGGGATATGAATTTCCGTGAAACGTGACCAATCCAAATTTGCGCGTACACTAGAATCACTTATAAACGCTCCATAACGATCCAATTCCTTCCTCAGAAAATACAAATAAAAGTACTGGGGTGAAATATCAGAATTGGTAATGGTAAAAGTAGAATATGCGGGAGATATAAGTGCTGGTATCGAGTTTGTGTACAATCCCAACCGAATGCAATTGTCTCGCCCAGTCTGCATTCCACTGAATACAAAATCTCCTTTTTGAACAACCTTATATTTTCTGAGGTCGATACCATTCAAATTGGCAACTGTTGGGATAAACTTTTTGTCTCTATTTAATCCGAAAACTGGAAAGGTCTCATCATTTATGTTTCTCGCGTCAAAATCTTGAATCAATTCTCGGATCGGGATAGTCGGATAGTCTCTCTTTATCCTATCCAAATAGCTCATGCAAAGGTTCATGAGGGGTGACGCAAGAGCCTCATTATCCATCTTGATCGCATCCAATCCCTTCCATACCTCAACCAGATGTCGCTGCGTTTCAATATCCGGCACGGGGATCTTGATATCCAAGAAGCGAGACCAGTCTAAATTCGCACGCACACTAGAATCGCTTATGAATGCACCATATCGATCCATCTCTTTTCTCACAAAATACAGATAGAGATACTCAGATAAAACAACAGGGTTGGTGACAGTAAAAGTAGAATATGCCGGAGAAACCAAAGCCGGCATAGAATCCATGTATAATCCCAACCTGATACACATATCCCGTCCGGTTTGCATGCCGCTAAAGACAAAATCACTCTTGTGGATAATCTTATACTTTCTAAGATCCACACCATCTGTATTTGCCACAGTGGGAATAAACTCCTTTGTGATATTTATTCCTAGGACAGAAAGTTTTTTGCCTTTCGTATTTCTTACATCAACCTCACGTATCAACTCTCGAATTGAAATATTGGAAGAATCTCTCAGCCTCATGTCTGTATCATTAGATGTCATACCCCAAGGTTTTGAATGCGGCGATTAACTTCTGTTGATTGTCCGACTGACGTTTGAGGAGATCGGACGTTTGAGAACCTATTTCCTGCAGCGCAGCCTCGAAATCGAGAGATTGATCCCTATCGACAAACTCGATGTAACGACTGGGGGCGAGGCACCAATTTTTTCCCGCCACCTCTTGGAGACCGGCAGAGTAATAGAGTTCGGGTTGAGCGAAAGAAACCGGTCGTTCCGGCGTCCGGAGTGTTTGCCATTCGTGGTAGATGCGGCAAACTTCAGCGATTTGCTCCGGGAGGAACTCGACATATTTCTTTTCATAAATGTGGGAATTCCACATGCGCAGGTCAATGAAGAGGAACTCATGTTCGCGATTGCGGAGCTGACGCCCGTGCCACTCTCCGCTTTTCTTGTTATTATTCAAAATCCACAGCGTTACGCTGATATCTGTGGAATAGAACATGTTTCTTGGGAGAACGATGATGGCTTCCACCTTATCATTTTCCAGCAATTTACGCCGGATCTCCAGTGTATCGCTGTCATCCAGAGCACCGTTGGCGAGGAGGAACCCTGCGACGCCTTGGCGGGTATTCATCTTGGAAAGAATATGTAGAATCCACGCGTAATTGGCGTTGCTTTCGGGCGGTATGCCGTAATTCGCCCACCGAGGATCATCATCTAGCTGGGGACTCCAGTACTTTTTAAGATTGAAGGGCGGATTCGCCATGATGTAATCCATCTGCCTGCCCTTATGGTGATCGCTGGTGAATGTCGAAGCGGCTTTATCCCCCAAATGGTACGAGATGCCACGTACGGCGAGATTCATCTTAGCCAGGCGGAATGTACTGGGTTCGGACTCCTGTCCGTACACGGTGACATTCAGGGGGTCTCTACCGTGAGCTTCGATGAACTTCGTACTCTGCACGAACATACCACCGGAACCGCAGCATGGGTCATAGATCGTGCCGCCAAACGGTTCGATAAGCGAGGCAATAAGCTCTACGATGCTATGAGGCGTGTAGAACTCTCCTTCCTCTTTGTCGGCGTTGATGGAGAATGCCTGCAGAAAGTATTCATAGACTCGACCGAAAAGGTCCTTTCCCGTAAACTTGACGGGATCGATGCGGCTGATGTCATCCACGACGGATTTGAGCACAGCCGGCTCTAATGCCGTTTTCGTGAAAATCTGTTGCGGCAGCGCATTTCGCAGACTTTCCTCGTTCTGCTCCAGCAGGGCAATAGCCGTATCAAAAGCTATGGCCATTCCTCCAGCTTCTCTCTTCACCAGCTCCGACCACAAACATGCCTCCGGCAGAAAGAAGACGCCCTCCTGTTCGTAAAAGGAGGCTTTTCCCACCGCAAGCTTTGAAAACTCGGGATTATCAGAAAATTCCTCCAAGATCGCCGCTTTGCGTGCAAGGAAACGGTCGCCGATAAACTTCAAAAAGATAAGCGTGAGCAACAGATCGCGCTTATCCGTCATGGGCGCACGCCCGCGCAAATGATTGCGACAGCTTAATAAAATATCATCAAGTCGTTCATCCTTAACGACTTGTACCCCCCCCCGTTTTGTTATTGAGGAATTTGTCGAACTGTTTTTACGCGGCATACTTTTCGTAGGATTTTATATCATACAAAGACTTTTCATACCAGCTTAAAAGTAGACTCACATCGTATTTTTTCAATATATTACGATGAAGAGTTTCTTATCTCTTACGTGAAGAGGGCTGACTACCTCAAAATACATAAACGCCATAACGTGGGTCGCAAACATACCGAAAGCCAGCGCAAGACGCTCATCGCCAAGTTCAGCTGAAGCTGATACGCAACGCTGTTTTTCAACCTGCCGTTCCGAAAAGGAACGGCAGGTTTTTTGTGCTGGCAACGAGGTAGAGCTGCCAGGGAGATCGAGGAGGGAGGTATGCCTGCGTCGGTTATCTCCGAGCAGGGAGTGCAGACGGCGCTTCGCGGATGACGGGATTCGTGCAAAACGGCGCGGTTGTTTTTGTATCCGGTGAAAAAATTCCTTTTTCAAAAGCGCATACCTCAGAGAATATGCGTTGCCAAAAGTATTTTGCTGTGGTATGCTTGGGGCGTTATGGAAGAAACTGTTCCCCCCCACACGCACACGATCTCTGTTTTGGTAGAAAACAAATTCGGCGTACTATCCCGAGTGGCGGGACTCTTCTCCGGACGCGGGTTCAACATCCACTCGCTCAACGTAGCTCCCTGCGAAGATCCGCGATTTTCCCGCATGACCATTGATGTGAATGAACATGGTGCCAAGCTGGACCAGGTCATCAAACAGCTCAACAAACTCGTCAATGTCGTCGAGGTCACGGACTACCGCAACCAGCCGGCTGTCTATCGAGAAATTGTGTTGATGCGCGTGCTCTTCGGCAACAAGAAGCAGGATATTTTGGAACTCTGCAACATTTTTGGCGCCAAGGTGCTGGATGCCACCCGTGAGACACTCACCATTGAGATCTCCGGCGGTGAATTTCGACTGGCACGCTTTTTGAACCTCATGCAGGACTACGACGTCCAGATGCTCCAGCGCTCCGGTAAAATTGCCGTCGGCAAGCCCAAGGACTAAAAGACGCGAGACGCTGCTCCGGAAAAGGGAAGGAACAAGAGGGCAAGAGACGGTCGTGTCGGCACATCGGGGAGCGACGCAGGGTCGACCGCGGAACCGAGCTTTCATCGGGTTATTGCAATTTCATCCCCTTGAGGATTTCCTGCGTATTTTCGCGCTGGAGAAACGTCTTGAGGTGGGCATTTTCCAAAAGGGTGACGAAGCGTTTTTCCTCCACAAGAGTGCGCAGGCCCTTGTCGCGGAAGAGGTCCAGAAAACGCGTGGGGTGCGGCACACCTGAATGCTCGAGGCTGGTCTTGTAGAAGTGTTGCATTCGCTCCTCATTCAACGAGCAGCCGTACGCCACGAGGCACGCCAGATTCGTCTGCGCCGTATCATCCATGGGATTGATGCGCGCCAGCCAGGAGGTGACGGGAGATTCATGCAGCGCTTTTTTGAAACGACTGACCCAGGGGAGGGGACGCGGCGTGGCGGAGGCGGCGGGGGTTGCGCGATCGTGGTAGTAGCTGATCAGCGAGACATCGCCGTAGTACGAGATGCCGACCATGGCGATCCAGAGCATGAGGGTACACATCAGAGCCGTGGTGAGGATGCCGCCGGTAGAAGCGCCTCCTCTGTGCCAGGAGAAGAGCTGAGAGAACCAGCTCATGCCGTGGAAGAAGACGGAAAACACAAAGATGGCGGTCACCCAGGCGCACACCTGCACCATCCACGGTTGCGGCGCGCTCGTGATGAACGAGAGGAAGGTGAAGCCATTTTTTTGGATAAATATCCAGGCAGCGATAGCCGTGATCACAGCCACGGCGAGCAGGAGCATCTTGATCACCCCTTTGAGAAGGGCAAAGCCAATGATCGCCAAAAGCACAACGCTCACGATGATGGGCATGGATGGGATGGAATCGAGGGAGGGCATAATCAGGTTCAGGGTTGTTGTTGTAAAATAGTTTGAAGTTGCATGAGAGTTTCACGCGCGGCGGCATGGTGAGGATTGCTGTCAAGGGCGCGCTGCAGGGCTGTGGCGGCCGCCGGCTTTTGCCCCACCTCCAGCAGGGCAAGCGCCAACCGGTACTGCACCTCGGCATTCTGCGGAGCAATACGCACGCAATCCAACATACGCTGCAGCGCCTCCACCGGACGACCCAGTTGGGCGAGCAACACCGCACAATCCATGTAGGGTACGGGAGAAGCCGGATCAAGACGTATCGCGCGGTCGTACTGCGCCAGAGCCTCCTGTGCATCCCCCCGCGCTACAGCCAGAGCAGCCAGTTGCATAGCGCCGGATGGTTGGTCGGCCCGATGCTGCGCAGCTGCAGTGATCTCGGTAAGTGCGCGCGTACCACGGAGCACATCGTAGCGCCGGGGCAGAAGAGTCCAGGCCGCGGCGTGACGCACAGCGCGCACGGGATCGTTCAGCAGCTTCTCCGTGTGCGGTCCCGGGATGGCTGCTGCGGCGGCGCGCACCATGGCGTCCGGATCAGCGGCGGCAGAGGCGGCAGCTTGCTGCACCGCGCGGGATAGAATCGGCGAGGGGATATCCACGCGGGCGAGAAGCTCCAGCAAGGTGGCGCGCCAGGCAGGCACGTCCTCTCTCTCCAACGCGGCGAGGAGATCCCGTGCACTCCCCTGCCCCTGCATCGCTGCGTACACAGCGCGAGTACGCGGCCGCCGCGCCTCCATCTTCTGCTTGGGCAAGACGCGGCGAAGGACATCCGCCGCCCAGGCGTCGTCTCTGTCCCGGTGGCACATCGTGCAGGAGTTTGGCACAGGGATTTGAGTACTCAGCTCGGGATCCGGTATATTCATGGAGTGGTCACGTCGCGGATCACGCGCCATGTACTTACTCTCCGGCATGTGGCACTCCACGCAGCGACCGCCCAAGGAATCCTTCGGACAGGTGCCATCCGGGGCGCCGGAAGACAGGGGGGCCTTGGTACCGTGCACTTCCTCACCTGTGGCGTGGCAGCGCAGGCAAAGGCTGTTATCCTCCAACGGCAGAATGAGTTGACCACTTGCCTTGTCGTGGCAATCGAGGCATGTTACTCCCGCTGCCCCCATGCGGCTGAGGCGGAACCCCGTCTCCACAAAAACTTCATCTCTCTGCATCCCATTCGCCCAAAACACATCAGACAACAACGGCAGTTCCAAGCGAAAATGATCTTCAAAATTATCTCCCGGACGGAACGAATCATCGAACTCCTCACTGCGGGCATGGCAGGAAGCACAAGTATCACGAACCTGTTTTTCAGAGAGGCGGCGGGATTTGCGCGCCACGAGACATCCATCCTTTGCATCGGGCTGATCGGCGACAGGGTGGCAGCTGATGCAGGTGACCCCCGGCTCTTTCCATCGAGAGCGGTAGGAATCCGTCGTCATCTCGTAATTTTTTGCGAAGCCGGAGACATGACACCGCGCACACTGAGAATTCCAGTTCATGCCACGACCGAGGCGGTGTCCCCAGTCGGACGGCTTACGCTGCGCTCCGCCCTGCGCGCGCAAGCGTTCATCATCCGCAAACACGTCAAACCACTCACGTTTGCCTGTATCCCACGCCGCGCTGAGCACCTGCTGCGCGCCGTTTGCTCCCTCCACCAGGTACTGCCGTAACGGCGTGCGTCCTACGACTCCCACCACTTTTTCTATCCGACCTTTCGGCAAGGACTGCACACATGGCGAGCCGTTCTTATCGCGGGTAAAGAGCAGACGCTCACCGTGTGCGGTCAGAACCTGCCCGGAAAAGGGCTGACGATCACGCTTCTCCTGCACCGAACGGTAAGCCCAGGCGTGATCACTTGTTTGCCACGCGCGGTACTGCTCCGCGTGGCAGGCGGCACACTGCGCACTAACGGGTAACTGTCCGGGATCCCCGGGCACCTGTTCGGCGGGTTCATCATCACAAGCGACGAGGAAAACTGCGGCCAGAAACACGGCTGTGCTGCGTGGGCGTTTCATGGCTGTTCGACTCGTATGCATTCCATTCGCTTGATTGAACGATCTAGATAAGTTCCCGAAGACATAGCACTTCCGTACCCGGAACGACAAAGCGCGCGCCATCAGGCATACTCAGCACGGGTGAGCCCTCTGAATCGACCCCCTCAAACCACCCGCAATGCCGAGCCTGATCTGTCACCGCCACCACAGGCTTGCGCTCACCCCATGCAGCCATCAACTTCTCGACGAGCGCCTCCATACCGGACTCGACAAAAGCGAGGTAGTGCTGCGCCAAGCTCCGGGCTATTGTCCGACTGAACTGCGCCGGGGTGGGACAACACGACACAAGGTCGGCCAGCCGAACAGGAGGATCCTGTGTTCTGCCGTAAAGATGCACCACATCATTGGAAACATTGATGCCGATGCCCACACTCGCCATGTCCGGACGCGATCTCTCCACCAGGATACCCACCAACTTCGCTCGCCCGACCAGTACATCATTAGGCCAACGTAACCGCAGGCCTTCGATGACGTATTCCCGCAAAGCCTCCATGACGCTCACCCCCGCCACCAATGGCAGCAGACCCCAATTTCTCCCGCTCGCCGACTCCAACGGCAAATTGTAACTCGCCCAGAGTCCTCCGGAGTCGGCATACCACACGCGGTGGAAGCGTCCGCGTCCCGCGGTCTGCCGGTCCGCCCGAACCACAGTCCAAGCAGGACGCTGCCGCGCCACCTCAAACGTCGATGGGCATTCCGGCAATTCTTCAACACTCCACTTCACGCCCTTATTCTATCCCAATTTATCCACTCCGTCCAACTTATTATCGAACCAGGGCAAACGTATGGGGAAAGCGTTTGCCTATTTACGAATTACGAATTACGAATTACGATTTGGGATGCTAGCGCGCCATAGGCGCGGAAAATGCAATGCAAAAGCATTGGTGGTGGGCAATCATGGCGGGGTGTTATGAGGAAAGCGGCGGAGGCGCTGGGCTGCGCCTATTTACGATTGACGATGTGTGGAGAATTCGCACGCGGGGCGCGGTGAGGATTTTATGGGGACGCGCTCGTGAGGCGAGCTTGAGGCAATGTGGTGCCGACGCGTCAACATTTTGCTGTCATGCTAACTGTGCTTTCATCGTTTTATTGGGACACGTGTGCATATTCTCATTTCACCGCGTCGGGGGAATCTCGTACGGAGCAACGGGAACCACACGTAAAACGCCGCGTGTCCTCTGTAAGAACACGCGGCGTCTTTCTCTCTCTTCAATCGATGAGCGATGGACAATCAGCCCTTACTTACAGTCGGAACAGGCATCCTTTCCATACCGGCATTCTTGAATTGTTCGAAAACACTGCGCGGATCATCCGGCGTCTTCTGAAGCGCGTCAAAAATCCGGTCCCTCATCTCGATGGCCGCCTGGAATGCCGCTTCCTCGCTTCCGTATTGACGGTCCGAGAAGTATTTTGTGAATTGATTCCACTTGCGGCAGATACTCAGACGCCAACCTTGAAAGGAGGTCGTCTCATATGTGTAGCGTGTGATGTTTCTCTGAGTCATGTGTGTATGATTGTTGTTTAAATCGAGGGCGGGCGTTAAATGCCTGCCAGATATAATTTGTCACAGAGAGCTGGTAGAGGCAATCTAACTCGCTAAATGTTTGTGTGTAGCGCTATATTCTCTATATGTTGGAAAAGCTTATCGTTTACTACCAGATGGAACCCCAAAAATTATTTACGCTTGCATAGCGCGCCGTTATAGTGCATAACTTTCGGAAGTATGAAGGAATTGCCCGAGCATAAGCCCGCGTGGCTGAAAGTGAAGTTGCCTAAAGGACGTGCGTTCTCAGAAGTGCAGGAACTGGTGAAGGGAAACGCGCTGGTGACGGTGTGCGAGGAAGCGATGTGTCCGAATCGCGGCGAGTGCTGGAGTCACGGCACCGCTACATTCATGATGTGCGGCGATGTTTGCACCCGCGCCTGCGGTTTCTGCGCCACACGCACTGCCCGACCCGAAGCCTTGGATCCCGAGGAGCCGCGCAAGGTTGCCGACGCCGTGGCTCGCATGCATCTTCGCCATACCGTTATCACCATGGTGACCCGCGATGATCTTCCGGATGGCGCGTCCTCCCACATAGCCGCAACAATTCGTGCGATACGCGCCGCCAGTCCAAAGACCATCATCGAGACACTGACGTCCGATTTCAATGGGAAGGAGGAAGCACTGGCTGTCGTGATGGACGCGAGGCCCCATATATTCAACCACAACGTGGAGACCGTGGAGAGGCTCACGCCGCTGGTACGTTTTCGCGCGCAGTACAGGAGGTCGCTGCACGTGCTGCAGCGTGCCGGAGAGATGGCACCCGGCATGGTCGTGACGAAGAGCGGAATCATGCTCGGACTGGGGGAAACGCGCGAGGAACTTGAACGCACGATGGATGACTTACTTGAGCATGGCGTCAGCGTGCTCACGATGGGGCAATACTTGCGTCCCAGCGCGCGTCATTTGCCGGTCATTCGCTACGTGCACCCGGATGAATTTGATGAACTGCGTGAGCTTGCTCTCCGCAAGGGATTCAGGCACGTTGCCAGCGGACCGCTCATTCGCTCCTCGCACCACGACGCTAATTTCCGTCCGGAACAAGACATTCTGGATGCCTTGGAAGCCGATCTCGCCCACCGCGGCGAAATCAATTGAGAGCGGCAAGAGGCGACACCCGCACATAAGTGGTCTCTCCGCGGCGCGCCGGAGTTGAGCAGCCCGCGTCGCCATAAACCTCCACAGAGGCTACATAGCCTTTCGTATCCGCAAAGAGTTGCAGGGGTCTCTTCTGTGCGGCAGTGAGTTCTTCCTCCGTGCCTCCGGATGTGCGCAGAATGACCCAGTCCAAGCGTCCTTCAGCGTCGCGGTACCAGAAGTGCGGGTACAACTCCGGCGTATCGTGGAAGGCGATCACCTTGCCGCCGTTTTTGACTGTGCGGCGTGCCAATTCCGCCAAACCGGCGCACAACTTTTCCCACTCGGAGAGTGGCGGCGTAGCGTCCACGGGGGGATTTTCCTGAGGGGTAACGGGCTGGAGAGTACGCACGTCCCAAAGATTCCAGCTCCGGTCGGGTTCCAGAGCATAGTGTCTCTCAGCGGGGAAGATACATGGCACAAGGTTGTATTTCTCCGCGAAATGCACCAATGCTTCCAACCCCGGCAGCTCCTCCACGAGGTCGCGCAGCGAACCTCCGCGCGACGGATGCACCTTCGTTTCCCGCGCGCAAACAGCATATACTCTTCCGGCGTACGCGAAAGCAAAGTCACAAAAGGACGGTTCATCACGAGTGAGCTTCACCCAATAGGCGCTGCCGTCCTTGAGTGGCGCAGGCTGGGGTTCCTCTCCATCGTAGGAGGCCGGTTCGGTATAGCCGGTGTGCTGACGCATACACTCGCGCAGGTAAGCGGCAGCATAGCGTTGCAGAGGCGTTTGCATAGCGGGGTGCGGAGTGAGATGTCCATGCTTAGGATGGAAAACAAAGGGACGGGCATTGCACTCTTCATCCGGAACGAAACTCTCATTCACTTCTCCGGGCAAGGTTTCAATTTCAGCAATGCGACCCTCACGCAAGCGTACAACGCCGGCCCCGACTCTGCTGCCAAAGCATGTTATCATGAAGCATGCGCGCCGCTCTCCGCCGTGCGACACCGTTCCCGTATCCATACTCATGCCGGACCAACCTCCCTGTTTCATCCATATCTGTTTGCGTTCGGTCATGTAGCGAATAAACGCCTCACGGTCGTTGAGAACGGTACCATTCATGCGGCTGGTGTAACGCAGGTCTTCGTGCGAACAGGCATAAAATTCCTCCCATTCCTGCGTACAGATAGCGGCGCAAAGGGTGCGACAAGCAGCGGCTTCTTGTGCAAGGAGATCCTTGCGATCGGACTCGGTGACGTCGGTCGGTTTCCCTGAACATACCAGGGCATCCGGCGAAGCGTAGAGATGCCCCTCGCAATCCAGAACATCGCCTGCGCGTAACCCTTCCGTCGCCGCGCCGGGTCTCACGAACATCTGGACCTCGACCCTCTCATTCTCCGGCTGCATCAACGCGCGACACAACAGCATCCCGCAACCATCCACCAGAACATTTTCCACATCCAACACTCGCACTGACACGCGGGTGCTCGAGGTGAGAGTCTGTTGCGTGATGGGCGTCGTTTCCCCCTGCATACCCGGAAGAGAGAGTGAAAACTCAGAGGGTGGCTCGCAACCGTGCTTTCGCGTATAATCAGCCCGGGCACGGTCCCGTAATGAAGGAGCCACGCTACCATTGCGCTTGCTGCGGGAGCAATCCTCGACCACAAGACTCAGCGTCCATCGATAGAGTTCCCCTTCCGGCAAGACGCGAGGGAAGAGGACGGCCTCAAGACACTCCGCACAGAAGGAACGACCTCCCGGCGTACGCAGCTCCACCAAGCCCATTTGCGGGGCATCGGCAAGAACATCGCGCTGCACGAGCAGCAACTCGGTTTCCGGTCGTTCACCGAAAAAGAAAAAGGCTCGGGAAAAGACAAGTCTCTGAGCGGCGTCATCCCGACGCAGGAGGAAAAGATGTGTGGGAGGTGCGGCTCCCAGGAGAGCGTAGAAATCCCCCTCGCCCTGGTGGCGATCCTCGAATACTCCATGCACGCTAAAGGCCGGCAAGTTGTCCCGATCTGTCGCCCTCGGCATGAGCCCCCACCGGACCTTGAAGATGGCCGCCGCTCCGAATACAGCGCTCAAACGATCCAACCTCTTCCGGCGCGACCGGGGAAGGAATTGCGCACGCTGCTCATCCTCCCCGCACCAGGTGGCGTCCTGCTTGACGGGCAACGGACCGATCATGCGGAGGCGACTCCCGCCATCCGTTAAAAGCAGAGAAGCATAATAAACACTCGTGCGCGGGTTCTCTGCGTCACAGGCGTCACACAGCTCCTCACTCAAGCATTTCAGGTCCATCACATCGGCCGCTAACGGCGCCAAGCAGAGGAACACATTGCGGTGATGACGCGTGGCGGTGAGACGCAGTGAACCATCGGCTTCAACCGAGGATACCGTGCCGACCCGTCCAAAACCATTTTCCTGCAGATAGGCCGTGATGTCCTGCTTGTAGTGAGCAAAGATAAGAGCGTTGTCCACCGGTCTGTGCAGCAGACTATCTGTAAGCTTGGCAATTTCTCGAACCGGTAGATCTTCGTGCATGATACGCGCGGGGATGGTGAGTAGGAAAAAATTGTAGGGAAAGCTCAGGCGGCAGGTTCAGGTCAAGCTGCGCTCCACCATGGCGTAGGCATTGTGATTGTGGATAGATTCATAATTCTCCGCCTCAACGCGGTACCAACTAAAGGCGTTGTAGCGTTCTGTGGATACCGCCACATTGCGCACCAGGTCCTCCACAAAAACGGGGTGCTCGTATGCATGTTCCGTCACGTGCTTTTCATCCGGTCTTTTGAGCAAACTGTACAACTGACAACTACCGCACTCCTCGATCATGTCAATGAGGTCCTCGATCCACACAGGAGCTCCCGCAAACCTCACCGAATAAGTCACCACGCCGCGCTGATTGTGCGCCCCCCGCTCGCTCATCGCTTTGGAACAGGGACACAACGTCGTCAAAGGCACACGTATCGTCAGCGTGAATTGTCCGTCATTGTCGCGTTCCGCATCAATTACAAATCGCACATCGTAATCCATCATCCCCTCGCGATGCGTCACCGGAGCCTTTTTGAGGCGGAAAAAGGGAAACTCAATCTCAACGTGGGCGCGCTGCGCGTTGAGCTTTTGCAGCAGGCGGTTCGGCAGTCGCACCGCCGAATGCACATCCAGGTAGCGGTGATGCTCCTGAAGCGCTTCAATGAAGCGACTCATATGGGTACCCTTGTACTGCTGCGGGAGGTCCACCATAAGCGCTATGGTTGCAATCGTTGACTGCGTGCGGTTCTCCTTGTCGCTCACGACGATAGGGTAGCGGATACCGCGCACGCCGACGCGGTCAATGGAGATATGGCGAGAATCGTGTTCGTTCTGCGTGTCCCGAAGCTCCTTCATAAGGTGGTGGCATTTTCTTATTTCAGGAAAAAACGAAGAGCTTGCAGCGAAGTAACCCTGCAAGCTCCGGAGAAGAGTCAACTGCGGCGCCGACCCATGGAAACGGCGTCCTGCTGCGCTCCGCTCACGGTAATAGATTCACGGCGCGTGCGCGGCGAATCTCCCGTGTGATCTTACGATGCGTCTTTGCAGACACACCTGTTACTCGCCGAGGCAAAATCTTTCCCGTCTCCGAAGTGAACTTGGAGAGGAATTCCGGATTGCACATATCCACGGCATCGGCCGGGATATCCAGGCGGCGGTGCGGCATGGATCGATTGCACGTACGGAAACGTATCCTGCGTTCAACGCTCTTGAATTCGGTCATCATAGCTCTAAGGTGTAGAAAAAGTGGGAATCAAAACTCAACGCATCTCGCGGTGCAGCGTGCGACGCTTCAGGAAGGGATTGAATTTAATCTTCTCCAAGCGCCCCGGGGTACGCGGGCTCTTCTTGTTGCGCGTCGTAACGTAGCGGGAAGGCGTTTTTCCTTCCGCTCTCGCCTCCGTGCATTCCAGGATAATAATGTCTCTAGGCATAGTTGCGTTGTGTTGACTCGGGGGCGTATTCTACACTATTCTTCGTCATCGTCAAGAGAAATCGTCGAATCAATCACTTTTTGCAGTCCGGAGAACCCTACATCCCCTGTATTCTTGGGACGGAAACCCGACGCGGTTCCGTATTTTTTCTCGTACTCCTCCTGGCATTGCACCGTAAAGCGGCAGTACGGACGGGCCTGCAAACGTTTGCGGGGGATGGGATCAAGGGAAAGCTCGCACACGCCGTAGGTTCCCTTGGCGATGCGTTCCAGCGCTGCGTCTATCTCAAAGAGCAATTCGCGATCCTTATCGAGGCGCAGGATGGTGATGTCGCGCTGTTCCGCCTCGCTGCCGGCATCTCCGATGTGCTGTCCGGACGAGGACGAGACATTGGATTCACCGCTACGCAGATGATCGCGCGTCACGTTCTGCATGTTGGGCAACAGTTCATCACGCATGTGCGTGAGGACCTTCTTCTGCTCGTTGAGGAACGATCTCCAATCCGGAGCTGAGCGCAAAAGAGCGAGCGTCGCACGGATTTTCTTGCGGCGCTCGCTCTCTTTGGACAAAATCGGCGTGGGGGAACCCTGCGCCGAGGTCCGCTGCGTTTCTTTGATAGTTGTCGGCTTCTTCGTTTCTCCCCCTTTGGAAGGTTTCGGATGAGTCTTGGGGACCAAACCTTTACCCTTCTTAGGAGCCGGCCGAGAAACTATCACTTTTTTTTTACGGAAGCCGGCTTCTTAGCAGCGGGCTTCTTGGCAGCGGGCTTCTTAGCCACCGGCTTTTTAGCAACCGGCTTCTTGGCTGCAGGTTTTTTAGCTGCAGGCTTCTTGGCTGCAGGCTTCTTCGCCACCGGCTTCTTAGCAGCTGGCTTCTTAGCAGGAGCGGGCTTCTTAGCAGCGGGTTTCTTTGCCACCGGCTTCTTAGCAACCGGCTTCTTCGCAGGAGCGGGCTTCTTAGCAGCGGGTTTCTTCGCCACCGGCTTCTTAGCAGCGGGCTTCTTCGCAGGAGCGGGCTTCTTAGCAGCCGGCTTCTTTGCCGTCGTTTTTGTTGGTTTGGTCGCCATGGGTTTGCATGTTTATTTTTTAGCACTGCGAGCAGTGCAGATCGAACGTAATGTTCGTTACATTGCTAACTATCACAAAGCTTGTTTTTCTTCAAGAAAAAATTGCATATTTTGCTCAACTTTCTTCATTTTTTTTGCATGCGTCGGCACTTTTCCCGTCGCGCATTCAACTTTTTCACCTCCGCTTTTTCTTCATTTTTTTCAGAGAGAACAACCGGCATGAATGTCTCTCAACCCGCTTCTGAAGCGTCTTCCCGGGTTTTCCTTTTCTTACAATTTTTCTTTTCATCTCCGTGATGCGTGCGCCGTATCGACTGACGAATTTCGATTGAAAAAAATTCGTGCGCGTGGCATGGGTCATGCGATGCGGGAGTACGAGTGGTGGATCCAAATCATGGCGAATGCTAGCGTGAGAGAACGGTGTAAAAGACGGACAGGGCAACCGCATTAGAAAATGCGGTTGCCATTTACGATTTACGATTTACGATTTACGATTTACGATTTACGATTTACGATTTACGATTTACGATTTACGATTTAC
>CANQSY010000013.1 GCA_947626635.1 uncultured Akkermansia sp. | reverse complement strand
GGAAGCGAATTGTGGTGCTCGCCTCTATCCCCAACGCTGTTTATCCGCAGGTGATTTTTGTTTCCTGTGATCCATGGCGTGATCCTGAGACCACAAGGGATGATACCGTAGAACGTGTAAGTTTTGATAAGGGGGAGTTGTCCATACAGTTTCGTGTTTCCGTTCAAGAGAAAGAAAATCTTCTGACGAAAAGATATCTTTGCAAAATTCGTGTCGATTAATGGGTGTGGAGCACTGGGAAGAGTGCAACAAGTGAAAGCTGATGATCGACTTAAGTTCCAGGGTCAAATGTGATTCGCTCACGCGGCAGACGCTCCGCAGTGGCGGCGCCGTGACCAATTCACGAGTACGACTGTAACGACACCTGTGTCTGTACAGGCATCATGGGAAGATTTGTGAAAAGGAGCACACGTGTCCCAATAAAAGATGAAAGCACGGAGCGACTGGACAGCGCGTAAGCGTTGCCCGAAGGGATCCGCGCCGATGGGGCGGCGCTGAGTCAACGTTCCGCCGCCCCTGCCTATTGAGGTTGTTTCTTCTTGGGGCGGATATGCGGACGGAAGGGAGAACCAAGAAAATGCTTGACGTTGCAGGGCTTTGGAGTTATAGGTTGAGAGAAGGGTCGGAGTGCGGAAGACGCCGCTCTCTTTCGCTCATGAATACAATCTCTCAAATCATCACAATTATGACATTAGGGATGGGACCAATACTCGGCGCAGCTGACCAAGCACAGCAGCCTGCGCCAAAGGAAGAAGCGGCGGAGGTGACACCTGCAAAGGTCTATTTTACCAGAGACATCAGCCCGGTGGGTCTGCTCAAGCTCTATCACAAGGTGAATCAGGAAATCAAAGGCAAGGTGGCTATTAAGTGGCACTCCGGAGAGCCGCATGGTCCCAACATCATCCCTGTACCGATGGTCAAGGCGCTCCAGGCTGATATCCCGGACAGTTGTCTCGTGGAGACCAACACCCTCTATGAGGGCGGGCGTGATACCACGGAAAAACATCGCGAGACGCTCAAGGTGAACGGCTGGACATTCTGTCCCGTGGATATTATGGATGAGGAGGGCACCGTTATGCTGCCGGTAAAAGGCGGAAAGCATTTCAAGGAAATGAGCATGGGACGCAACATTCTTAACTACGATTCCATGGTTGTGCTTACGCATTTCAAAGGGCATCCCATGGGAGGCTTTGGCGGTTCCATCAAAAATATAGCGATTGGTTGCGCGGACGGTCGTGTCGGCAAGGCGATGGTGCATGGATCGACCCCACAGGATACATGGGCCTGCACCCAAGCCCCTTTCATGGAAAATATGGTTGAATCCGCCAAGGCCACTCTCGATCATTTTGGCAAGCGCATCACCTTTATCAACGTCATGCGCAATATGTCCGTGGATTGCGACTGCATGGGACTGGAAGCTGCGCCGCCAAAGGCCAGGGACGTTGGCATTCTGGCGTCCACGGATATCTTGGCGCTGGACCAGGCGAGCGTGGATCTCCTGTACCAACTTCCCGAAGCCGAGCTGCACGACTTAAAGGAACGCATAGAGAGCCGCGGCGGTCTCCACCAGCTTGAGTACGCCGAGCAAATGGGACTGGGTTCTCGCAAGTATGAGCTTATTGAAGTCGAGTAGTCTCCCCTGCCCCCACTATTTTGCAGTTCTATGTTAAAAGGCATCTCCCCCGTCCTCTCACCAAATTTATTGAAGGTACTCGCCGAAATGGGACACGGCGACGAGATCATCATCTCAGATGCCCACTTCCCCGCGCACTCATTTCAAACGCGAATTCTGCGAGCTGACGGCGTGCAAGCCGATCGCCTGCTTGCCGGCATTGCCCCGCTCTTTGAGCTGGATTCCTATGCTCCGCCGGTCATCATGATGGCTCCTGTTTCCGGAGATCGTTTGGATCCCTCCGTGGAAGCCCGGTACCGCGCCGCGCTCCACTACGACGGTCCGATTGAACGCATTGAGCGCTTCACCTTCTACGAGCGCGCCCGCTCAGCATATGCCATCGTCGTTTCCGGCGAGACCGCCCAGTACGGAAACATCATACTGAAAAAAGGCGTGACTTCCTGCTGAAGGACGATTTTTTGTCCGGGTAGTTCCCGACGGCTCCCTCCCGACCGCACGGCTGAGGAGAAGAAAAAACGCATAGGGTCAGCGCCGCTTACCCGAGCAGCGAGCTCCATGAAGCGAGGATGACTCCTCGTAACGAAAGAGACCTTACTGGAAAAAAGTATTGACAACCGAGAGCTCCCCCCCTATACTGCGGCTGTGAGAGGGCGGAAACGCCTCCTCTTCCCATCGGGCAGTAGCGCAGTCTGGTAGCGCACTTGCATGGGGTGCAAGGGGTCGTGGGTTCGAATCCCGCTTGCCCGAGTCCGAGAGAGCCGTGTGTCATCACACGGCTCTCTTTGTGTGATGACCTCCCCGCATACCGCCCGTTTGTGTCTTCCCACGGGGCGTGGTCGGACCGGGTCGGATTCTCGATCAAGCGCCGCCGGCATTGGCAATATTGGCTTCCTCGGGCGGAAGGAAGTTTTTGAACCGAGCCTTATCGATCGCCTTCATGTAGGCCTCGTGTGGTGAAACGATTCCCTGCTGGAGCTTTTGCCAGATGGCGTCGTCCATGAACTGCATACCCAGGGCTTTACCGCTCACAATGACGTCGGAGAGCTTCTGCGTGGCGCCTTCGCGTATGATGGCGCTTACGGCAGGTGTGGCGAAAAGAATCTCGTTGACGGCAACTCGACCCGGCTTATCACAACGCTTCATCAGCAACTGCGCGACAACGCCGCGCAGTGACCCCGCGAGCATGGTGCGCGCCTGCGCTTGCTGCTCAGCCGGGAAAACATCGATGATACGATCCACTGTTTTGCGGGCGTTGTTGGTATGCAGGGTACCGAAGACGAGCAGACCTGTTTCCGCTGCGGTGAGGGCCAGAGAAATCGTCTCAAGATCACGCATTTCGCCGACGAGAACGATATCCGTGTCTTCGCGCAAGGAAGCGCGCAACCCATCCGCAAAGGAGGGGCAATTGGTAGGCACCTCACGCTGGGTGATGAGACTCTTTTTCGAGGGGTGGACAAATTCGATCGGTTCCTCGATCGTGATAATGTGTCGAGTGAAGTTCGTATTGATGTAATCGATCAGGGCGGCGAGAGTAGTCGATTTGCCGGAACCGGTGGGACCGGTGACGAGGACAAGACCGGCTCGCATTTCGGCGAGGCGTTTGATCTGATCCGGGACGTTGAGTTCCTCCAACGTGAGAATTTTCGTGGGAATGATACGAAAGACGCAGCAGTAACCTCTCTGCTGTTTCATGAAGTTGCTACGGAAACGCGAGGTGGAATCCATTTCATACGCGAAATCGGCATCCCCATCTTTCTCAAAAGCCTCCCAGAGCTTCGGCGGACATATAGGCTGCATGAGCTCGACCATCTCCTCGTGCGTCAGCACATTTTCCGCTATCGGCACGATGTCACCGTGGACACGAATTTTGGGCGGCTGACCCTCGGAAAGGTGCAGGTCGGAGCCGCCTTTTTCTATGAGCGTGTGGAAGTAGTGATGAATCTTAGGTTCCATGACTTCTTGAGAGGTGAATATGAATGAAAAAAAGTTGGGAAGAGACGGTCCCTCAGGCATTAGGGGCTTCCGGATGGTTCTTGAGGAATATCTCCATGGTCGCCTTGTCCGTGGCGCGTAAATTGCATTCCATCGCACTGATATCGCCTTTCAGGTAAAGCTCCTGAAGAGCGTCGTCCATGAGACGCATGCCCTGCGCGCGACCGGTCTGGATGAGCCCGGGTATCATGAACGTCTTACCCTCGCGGATGCAGTTGGCTATGGCTGCCGTATTCACGAGCAGCTCAAGCGCCATCACTCGACCTTTGCCGTCCTTCTTCGGGATGAGCTGCTGGGAGAGAACACCGCGCAAAGACTCCGAAACCATGATGCGAATGTGCTCACGCTCGTCCACGGGGAAAGCATCCAAGATACGATCGATGGTACGTGATGCACTGCCGGTGTGCAGCGTCCCCAGCACAAGGTGACCCGTCTCTGCCGCCGTCAGCGCCAGAGAGATGGTCTCCAAGTTACGCATCTCACCCACCATCAGTACATCCGGGTCCTCACGCAAAGCCGCCCGGAGGGCGCGCCCAAAGGATTCCGTATGGCGGTGCACCTCACGCTGGTTCACCTGGCAGCCGGCCGGCTCAAAGACGGCTTCAATGGGATCCTCGAGAGTGATGATATGATCCTTGCGATCCTCATTGATAAACTGAATGATGCTGGCAAGCGTGGTGGACTTGCCGGATCCTACGGCGCCCGTCACGAGGATGAGACCGTTGGTAAAGCGGGTAAGCGGTTTGATGTGCTCCACGGGAAGATGAATTTCCTCCATGGAGCGGATGGTGCTGTTGATGATACGGAAGCAAATGTCGTACCCGAGGCGTTGTTGCACGACGGAAGCTCGGTAACGCCCGTACTTGTTGGCGTAGGCGAAGTCCGCATCCCCCAGCTCATTGAGACGTTCCCACTCTTGGTCATCCAGGAAGCTTTCGGCGAGCGCCTTCGTGTCTTCCTTGGTGAGTACGGGAGCACCCTGCCACATAGGCTGCAGAGAACCATAGCGTCGCCACGTGGGCGGACACGCCGTTGGCAGGTGGATATCAGAGCAGTTACAATCGAGTCCTTGCTTGAGGTAGGCATCGACATGCAAAGAAATGATCACGATAAGCGGACCGCTGTCTTGCTTGTAGAGATAAGCATGGTGCTTCCCCGAGGGGCTGTCGAAAATAAAGTCCACGGCACCATCTCTCTCAAGAGCGTCGCGCTGCTCCTGGGAAGCGCAGCTTTCAACAAGCTTCTGTACATCAGCGCTCGTGAGAGCGGGAGAATCAGCCTCAATGGGCTCATAGACGGCCGCCTTCATCCAGTACGGCGGCATCCCCGCCCCGAGGTAAAGGGCCGGACTCATGATGCTCTTGCCCAGCTCCAAATAGCGATTCACGTTGTCGAACAAGGGAGGTGTGTCACTCATGGCTTTTACGTTCTCTTATCTTTAGCACATTGCTCGTCTTTTGGCGAGTTAAAAATATCCGTTTCCTTTTGTCTTTGTGCGGGCGCTCAGTTTACCCCCGTGCGGTGATTTGTCGGCACGCCTTCACCGTGTTAGCCATGAGCATGGCAATCGTCATGGGACCTACCCCGCCCGGCACGGGAGTGATGGCACTGCAGAGCGGCGCAACGCTGTCAAACTCCACATCACCCACAATGCGGTAGCCACGCGGACGCGACGCGTCCTCCACTCGGTTGATGCCGACGTCCAGCACGACCGCCCCCGGTTTTATAAATGGCGCGGTCACAAGACCGGGTCGGCCGACGGCCGCCACCAGGATATCCGCTGTACGGCAGAGTCCCGCGAGGTCGTGCGTGCGCGAGTGGGCGATAGTGACCGTGGCATTCGCCGCCTTGCTCATAAGCAGGTGCGCCATGGGCTTTCCGACAATCATACTGCGCCCGATGATGACGGCGTGTTTACCCTGCGTGGAGACGCCGTATTGCTTCAGCAACTCCATACAGCCCAGAGGCGTACAAGGGACGAAGCCGCTGGAGTCCTCCAGCACCAGCTTGGCGACATTCACCGGGTGAAAGCCATCCACATCCTTGCGAGGATCAATGCTGAGCACCACGGCCGCCTCATCGATGTGCGGCGGAGGAGGGCTCTGCACGAGAATACCGTGGATGCGTTCGTCGCGATTCAGTTGGTCAATGAGTCGGAGGAGTTCCTCCTGACTTGTTTGCGCAGGCAGCGCCCATTTCTGCGAGTATATTCCCAGCTCCTCGCACGCTTTCACTTTGGAGTTGACGTAAACGCGCGAAGCGGGGTCCTCCCCCACCAGCACGACGGCAAGACCCGGTGTGTGTCCGGCCTGCTTCAAGTCTTCAATGGCCGTGCGCAGTTCGTTGCGAACTCGCTCAGCTGTACTTTTCCCATCAATAATCGTCGTATTCATAAGGGCTACGTTTCACTTTTTTCAGGCCGGAGATGAGGAAAATTCGCCGCATCCTCGTCCCGCAAAATGGCGTCAAGCTTTCGACCGTGTGCAGCTATCTCATCTTCCGTGAGGTTGGGTGGGACCTGCACCGCCTCGCAAACCTCGAGCTCAACGCGAGAAAAGGGAAGCGGCACGAAAAAACGATCCCATGACCGCACTCGAAAAAAATGGTGATAGCTGATGCGCAACGGCGTTATCGGTAATCCGGTCAGCGACGCTAATTTCACCACCCCGGGTCTGCAGCAATAGGCCGGCCCCTTCGGACCATCGGGGGTGATGCACATGCTTAGCCCCTTCTCCAACTCATGCACCATATCGCGAAAGCCTACCGCACCCCGACGCGCACTGGATCCCCGGACGACCTGCATCCCGTAATCCTCCGCCACCGCCTCCAGCATCGCCCCGTCCTTGCTTGCACTCGTCAACATACTCATGCGCACCTTCCCTCGTATTATGTACCGGTAGATGTAACACGGGACGAAAATACGGTTATGCCACAGAGCTACAATGGTCTGTCCCTCACGGAGCCTTTTTGCATCACCGAGGACCCGGATACGCAGGGTCAGGCAGACTAACGTGATAAGGAACCAGAGCAGATGTCCGAGCGGACGCGACCACCACACCTGCCTAAGTTCATTACTCATAATTTTCTCTCCGCTCGCTTTCTAATCGAGAAAAGGTCACATGGGGGATTGAGAGGTCACGTCCGCCTCCCCTGTACGCAGACTACGTCCTGAAGGATCAATGATATTTACCTTGGCAAAAATGAGCAGCACGCGGCGCGTGCGGTTTTCCCCTGATGAACGGAATAATCTCCCCACGAGAGGTAAATCCCCGAGAATCGGCACTTTATCCTCGTACTGAACAACCCTCGCCTCCTTCATCCCCCCCATCACCAGCACCGCCCCATCCTCTACCGTCACGACCGTATTAGTCCGGTAGCGCTTAAATAATGGTTGGTAGATATGGTTCGGGGAAAGCATGACCCGCTTCACTTCGTTATTCGTCCACAATCCCGCATAGATCGCCGATCCCCAATCCACGAAACCTTCAAAGTCATTTACCGTCGTCGTGATAGCCAAGCGCACTCGACTGTTGTCCGGTGAGATTTCGGCGTTGTGGACCTGCATGATGGAACCTATACCGCCCACTTCGTCATCTGTTGTCCCGTAGCGCACAAAATCCGTGGGCTGTGCTCCCACGGCAATAGCCATCCCTCCCCGATTGCCGGAGGAATTCGAATCATTCGAATTCAGAGTATTGGCACGCCCCAGTATCTGAGGTTTATCGTAATTCGTGGGGTAGTACAGCTCACGTACATTGATGAGGGACACTTGTTCCGCGTTGCCCGGAGAAAAAACAAGACGAGGCGTGCCGAGAGTATCCACCCCTCCTTTTTGCGACAATCCGCGCATGATCATGGTGACATCCGCACTATGCCACACGCCGCGGAATCCAAATATGGTAGGCGAGGCATCCCCTTGTCCGCTCATGTTCTGGAAGTCGGTTACGGACCCGCGTTTGAGGAGGTTCTCAATATTGTGGTCACCGGACACTTGACGTATAGAGCGTTGACCGCCCGTCACGACCGGCGACATCTGATTGTCGATGTGGTTCGTTGTCGAAATGATGGGCATACCCGTGGCATTGCTCACGGCATAATCCGTACCCCCTCCAACATACCGATGTCCGGCCGGTCCGACGTTCAGCAACCACTCAAACCCTAAATCTTCCAAGGAATTCTCCGTGGTCTCCACCACAATGACATTGAGGGCAATGAGCTTCTGCTCCTTCATGTACCCGCCTGCTACAAGCTGCTCAATATCGGCCAGGTTACGAGGTGTATTACGTACGATAAGGCGGCGGGTAGCGGAATGGTATGCGGCATTCGAACCTTTCGGGAAGGATATGCTCATGCGTTTAAGAGCGGCCTTCGGGTCCACCCGGGCAACGGAGACACCGCGACTACCGCTGCCAAAGGCATCCTCTTCCTCATCCTCCCCCCCTCCGCTTTCCTCTTCATCAAAGAAGTGGGGCGGCACGATAAAAACCCTCTCCTCCAGGCGCCCGAAATCACGGCCGGGCAATGTGATCTCCACCCCCAACGGGATGTAATTATAGTCCACCCCGTAATGCCTCCCTACCTCGTCCAGGATATTCTTCACACTGACATTGTCCAACCGGAAAGAGGTTCGCTTCGCCATGAGCTCCTTGTACTCCGGCGTCTCCGCAGAACCGAAGTTGCCGACCACATTGATACGGCGTCCCCCCTGCTGTCCTGCGTTCTCCAAACGCTGAATCTGGTTTTGCAGCAGGGAAATCACCTCCGTGATATCAGCCTCATCCACACCAAAGGTCGGGATCATCATCTGCTCAAGCGCCTGCGCTATCTGCTCCTCAACTCTCTCCCCCTGCTCGTCCCCCGGAGTCTGGACACCTACCTGCATCGGCGATGGTTCATCTCCTCTGCCTAAGGCGTCGTCCCATGTTTTATCGACCTCGGCAAGCATCGCGGAGCGGGCAGAGTCCCGAGCCGCGGTATAATACCTCGCCTTACGGTCGCGCACGCGCTCCAGCCCTTGCATCGCCGCCACGTTGGTACTGTCGTACTCCCGCACCTTTTGGAAGGTTTGTTCGGCCTGGTCGTATTGTCCAAGGTCCAGATACCCATTTGCGAGGATGAGCAAGCGGTTCACCTCCTCCACATTCCCTACGTGGCGCGGCGTCAGCGCCGGATTGTTGCGTACCGGGTCCTCCGTGAAAACGAGCTCGCGTTGAGCGCGGGTATTCGTCGGCGATTGCTCGATCGCCTCCTTTAAAAAGCCGATAGCCTCTTCGATGCGTCCCACGCTCCGATAATCGATGGCCCGAGCGATTAAGGCGTCCGACAAACTATCGCGTATGAAACTCTCCAACTTTTTTGTACCACTCGACCGGGGCAGGACAGAGAGCGCATTCCGGTAGTACTCCACCGCGTCCGTGTACTTCTTCTCCACGTACGCCGTGCGGGCCTTCTGGACTTCCTGCATGACGTCCTGGATACTCATCCTCCTGCGAGCAGCTTCCTGAGCAGCGACACTCTCCGTCTCCTGTCCTCTGCACACGCCTACGGCACCCCACGGCGTCCCCACCGCGAAGATTCCCGCAATCATGAATGTTAATGACCTTCTCCCCATGATGAGCGTGTTTATTCTACCAGCTTTCTACCGTGAAGTCACTCATAAAGTTCGCTCACTGAAAAAAAACTGCGCATGGCGTCAAAACTCAACCTTGGGATGTCCACGTTCCGACAAAAGGGTCTGAATACGCCAGGAGCGGGGATATGGGTCCTGTACCTCCCTCCCCCCCCGAAACGCCAGCCGGCAGCTTTCATTGACCTGTGAAAATAGGCGTGACAATCAGCTATATTGTGATTAAATGAGGGGCATGCATTATTCACGCTACACGCTCTATCCGGTGGGTGCGCTAAGTGCTCGGGCCGCGGCGCAGCCGAGGGAGGGAGTACTGCTGAAAGGAGACCAAGGGGGATATGCTTGTTTGCAGGCCTGGCCGGAACTGGGAGACTCACCGCTCGAGTATGAACTGGATGCACTGCGAGAGGGGACTCCCCTGATGCTGGGTGAGAGAGCCCTCAAGTGCATGGAACTGGATGGGGAGGCCAGGGCACGGGGTGTCAATTTGTTTGAGGGATTGCATGTGCCGCTCAGCCATGCCACCTTAACCGTCAGCGTAACGCCCTCGCAGGTATATAATTTGCACCAGAAGGGGTTTCGTATGGGCAAGATCAAGGTCATTCCCAAGCTGGCCTCCACCGTGGAGCGGCTCACGAACCTGGCGGCAATGGTGCCGGAATGGAAGTGGCGTGTGGACTTCGACTGCACCCTTACCATGGAAGAAACCCTCAAGTTTTGGGATATGCTTCCGCAGGCTCTCAAGGAACGTATCGACTTTGTGGAAGATCCCTGTTACTACGATGTCAATGAGTGGCAGCAACTGCAGGATGCGGGCATACCTCTTGGCTACGACACGCCGATGCACAATGAGAAGACCATTCCTCAACGTACAAAGAACCCCATGATGCGTATTGTGAAGCCCGCTCGCCACCACAGTAACTCAGGTCTTCCCGTCTTCACCAGTAATCTGGATCATCCCATCGGACAATGCTGGGCAGCATACAGTGCGGCTGTCTTTTACGCCAATACCCCGCCCGACCAGGTGCCCCTCTGCGGACTTGTCACCCAGCATGTTTACAAACCTAACCCCTTTTCCGAAGGATTAGGGATGGACATCACCCCCGAGTTTCGCGCGCCGACCGGCACAGGACTTGGCTTCGACGACCTGCTCAATTCGCTGGAGTGGAAAAAACTCTGAGAGACAATCCCGCGGACCTTATCCGAGGGCGACGGAAAGGACGTAGAGAATCATGTGCAGCGATGCAAGACCTAGCAGGGCATTCATCCGTTTATCGGCTGGCATACGCATGAGTCCGTGCAAAATGATGCCCCCGACACACAAAGCCGCAAGCCAGCACCCATTCCATCCCACGCCGGGAAGAACTTCTGCCAAGTGGCGAACCACGGCATAGGGCGCCACCAGGAAAGCCATCGCCATACCGCGCGCGCGCTTGTCCCCCAGCCGCACAGCAAGAGTACGTTTGCCGGTAGTCGAATCTTCCGCGCGGTCTCGGATGTTGTTCACTTCAATAAGCACGCAGGAAAGCAGACCACAGATGACGCCCATCATGAAAGCCGCCGCATAGACAGGACCATACTCTGCTTGCCAGCCCAGTTGGACATACACCGTCCCCATCACCGCCACCAACCCAAAGAAAATCAAGACAAAGAGTTCACCAAGTCCGTGGTAGGCAAGTGGAAAGGGGCCGCCGGTGTAAAGATAGGCACAGAGCAGGCACGGCAACCCTATGGCAATGATACCCCAACCCTGCGCTCTCATCAGGGGGATAGCCGCCAGAGCCGCCAACGCCATAAAGCCAAGCGCCCAGAACTTCACCGCCCTCCCGCTCATGCGTCCGCCTGCCGTGATCCGCATGGGACCCTGCCGTCTCTCCGTATCAGCGTGATGCCCCGCATCCAGCGCGTCATTAAACAAATTGCAGGCGATCTGGATGCAAACACAACTCAGCGCCGTATACAGAGCGAGAGGAAAGTTTAGACTCACTCCTTGCACATTCCCTGATGCGCCGAAATGCGAGACAACCACACACCCCGCCCACACCGCCACCAGACCGGCAGGGAGGGTCTTGGGACGGGCCGCCAGGAAAATGGAAGAGAGGGGAGCTGTCATTTTTTTCGAGGAAAGGGGCGAAAGCCACCGCGAGAGGTTCGTCCGGAGTTGAAGAGTCGGTCAAGTCCACTGTTCTTGATGAGGAGTGTTTGTTGCATGAGGTAGCCGAGCTTGCCCTTAGGGAAACCCCGTTGGGCAAACCAATCGAGGTAATAGACCGGCAAGTCGCTCAAGGGACATCCTTTCGGCGGGTAACGATCGGGACCATACATCCCGAAAGGCATATAGGTATCCGCTATCTGCCTGAGCAAGTTTTGCAGATCCTCTGCAGTCGGTATATCCGCTTCTTCCATAACCCGCTATATGCGCTCTACAACTCTCCAACCTAGTTCCTCACCGGCATCCAGAGGCACCACTTTTTGTCCAAATCCCCGGTAGCTCTCCGGAACCTGCATCGGCTCGTCACGCAACGTCACCTTCTTTTCCGGCACGTGCAGACCATAAATCCGCCTGGCGTTGTCGCTCACAAAGCCCTGTAATTTGTCCACGGCACCATGAAGGGCGAAGAGCTGTGCAAGTCGTGGCAGGGCTACCGGCGCGCTGAAGATTCCCGCTGCGCAGCCACAGCATTCTTTAGCTTCGCGAGGATGGGGTGCTGAGTCGCTGCCGAACATCACCCTAGTATGTCCACCCAATGCGGCGGTCAACAAAGCCTCGCGATCCGCCTCCCGTTTCGCAATAGGCTTACAGAAGAGGTGGGGGCGCAATTTGTCCCCCATCACGTCATCGAGGGTAAGCAGCAAGTGGTGCAGCGTAATCGTGGCGCAAAGGTTCTCGTACTCGTCGAGCAGTTTGACTGCTGCGGCAGTGGAAATGTGTTCCATACAAATACGCAGACGCGGAAACTTCGCCGCAAGAGATCTGTATACAGGGAGAAACTCCTCCTCACGGTCCAGCACAAAACCGTGGCTTTCGCCATGCACCAACAGGGGGATACCCAACTGCTCCATCAGGCGCAGGGTCGGCTCGGCTGATGCCATATTCCCCACTCCCTGCTCGCTGTTTGTGGTAACGCCCGCCGGATAGAGCTTGATTCCGAAAAAGCCCGGAGTCTCTTTCGCACGCAGAAGCTCCTCTTCCGTGTACTCCCTAAAAAACAATGTCATGAGCGCATAGAACTCCGGCTCTTTCCCGGCTGCAAGCACTCTTCCCCTGTACTCCTGCATGGCCTCCACACTCGCCACAGGCGGCACAAGATTCGGCATCACAACAGCCCCGGCAAAGTCCGCTGCGCTCATCGGCGCCACCAACCGCAACATCTCACCGTCCCGCAAATGCAGATGCATATCCAACGGAGCTCTCACTGATATCTCCATAAAGCCATCATACCATCATGTCCTCGAATTGCAAGCAGGAACAGGCAGGGCAAACGGATTTTGAATGCGTTTGCCTATTTACGATTGACAATATGAGGAGTTCGGCGGCTACGCCGCGAATTGGGCGAACGAGGAGGCTTCTTGAGAACCGTCATCATGATAACCACTTGTTGTCATGATTTTTGAGAGGCATCAACGATGATATCAATCAATAAGAGCATCCTCTCCATCGATTAATTTCCCTCAAATGCGTTTACCCTGAGGAACAGGCACCGATCCACTCGTGTCGCGGGAAGAAGCACCTCCAATAGATCTTTTAATTAGGTAGTTAACGTTGCATCATGCATCGCCGTTGGTTATTTGCGATTTATGATGTGAATGCTAGCGCGCTGCGCACGAGGAGTCAAGACGCTCGACGGCCCTGTGTAGGGCGCACGCGTAGCGGGCAGTAAAGCGGTTGACAACGCGCAAGCGTTGCCCGCAGGGTGAAAAGGCAGCGCGGTGCCGGCAAATCAAAGCCGCCGAGGGATCTACTCGACCGTACGTTTATTTTCTTTTCTTCTTAGGCGTGCTGGCGTCCTGGCTTTCTTCGAGTCGATTATCGGCGTAGCGTTCAATGCGGGAAGCCTTCACTTCGTCCCCGGCGTTGCGCCAGAAATCGGCAATATGGTGCATGAGTGCGTGGTGGCGCTTGATCGCAAAGAAATCGCCTCCCTTAAAGGCATTTTTCGAAAAGAGGCCATCTGCATCCTTAGCAGCTGTTTTCCATAAATTGGAGATGATGAGAATTTTTTTCTTCTCATCAAGCGATCCATCTTCATCGATCTGTTTGACGTACTGTTCAATCATGCGCCTGTAACAGGCGAGCACTTCATCAAAGATATCAGCTCGATTGACGTGCGATTTCAGATGCTGTTTAAAGAAGGAAGAGAGCCCCCGAGTATCCTTTGAGCGCACGTAGAGGACAGCCTGCCTTTCCAACGCATCAACCATAAGGTCCACCCTCCCTATATCCACCAGATGCTCCACCTTTTTCCCACTCTTTTTGAGGACGAGGCGTTTGGCATTATCTCCCTTCTCGGACATGATGCGATTCGTCTGCACGTCCTGTGCAAGATCGAGCAGCTCTCCGTTGTTGCTACTCAAATGTTCCAGTTCACAATGAAGCCGCTTCCAAGCAGCCATCGGGACCATCTCCTTCCCGCAAACATCCATCACCTCGATGCGATTCACCCATCCGGCTGTGAGCAATGGATAGGCCATCGTCACATATTTTGCCGCAGCCAATGCCTCCTGGGGACAATTTAATCTGCATAAAAACTCCGAAAGAAGCATACAATCCGCCGCCGGTTCCAATTTATCATCAGTAAGATTTTTGTTGCGGGCTAACAGCGTGGACTCGTGCAGCGCCTTGCCGGAACAGGGGTTCACGAAACGTCCGGTATTGTACCCATAGGAACCATGCGTGCTCCATGTCTTATCTGCCACGAGCAGTCCCACCCATGCATGCGGTCCTCTGTCACCATCACCCACAATATAAACAGCAGGAATTCCCCGGCAGCGCGCCGTGGTACAAGCGAAGTACCCACGGTCTCTACAAACCCCGCCCTTCTCACGTAGCTCTTCGAAGGTATAGGTTGTGTAAGGGTCGTCATTCTGGGTGGCACGCTCCATCATGTACTCCACGGAATCATAGCTCTCCCCCCACTTCTCGCGGGTGTAGTTGAGTTCTTTCTGAGCCCACATAAACTCTGAGAGAGGGAGACGTACATCGACAACATAAAGTAACTCCGTGGGCGACAATTTTTTTATATTTGTACGCAAGCGATGGTGGACATCAGCATCGCGGTAATAATCATAAACCTCCGGCATAGAGAGCAATGGAGCTTCATGAACCCGAACGAGCCCCGGCGACTCTGCTATCTCGCGTCGTACCAGTGAACACGCCACGGCTAAGGACAAGTACTTGTCTCGGTCACGCTCTTTCGTACGCCCCCACAATTGGTAGAACATGTCAAGTGCGTATGCCATTTGCGATGGATCCCCAAAGTTGAGCTTATAGGTCTGCAGTAGGCGATGGAGGGGACAAGAGGGATCTGCTATAGCCCACTGCAGGAAAGCTGCCGGCGAGTTTTTCGCTGACGGGGAAGTGGGGGTGGAAGTTTCCTTCCCTTTGGAGTCACCGGTTGTTGTCGCTCCCCTCTTTAAAAAGGCATCCAAGTGTTCCGCTCCCACCAATTCAGAGAGATAGCAGAGATCAATGGCTTGGCGCAATACATTGGTATCACGGTAGAGGGTGTAACTAATACGCTCTCCTGCCATAAGATTAGGAGCCATCTGACGTATTTTTTCTTTGAGAAGCTGTACAACACGGCCGGCTTCATGCTGCTCAGACAGCCGCTTGAGCCAACTCCGCCATATCTGCATATTGCTGGCAGTCTTGGCTTCCGGCCCAACGATGGCTAAATTCTCGCCGTAGGCTTCGTCCCGTTCAGCTTCACTCGAAGAAGTCTCGTGGGGAATAGGACTCGGCTCATCGTCTCCTTCTCCCGCCTCGACCGAGCCATCATCACTTGCATCACCATCTGATATCTCATCCGCAGGTTCTTCCGGTATATCGACGTCTTGGGGAGGTATGGGCTCCGGCTCGTCGACAGTGTGCTCTTGCTGGGAGGTGGACGCATCCTCCTCTTCGCCGACAACGGGTGCAGGCGGAGGTTCCTCAGGGACAGGTTCCTTCGCGTCGTCTGCTGTCGCCTTCTTCACATTTTTCTCGATTTCATCGAGGGACTCTTGCGTACCTCTCTTTGCAGGAGAAGGAACAGGCGTGCTTTTCGTTGCGGGCTGCGCGACCATTCTCTCGGGGACTTTCGAAACGCCCATCAGTCTTTCCTTATACGCCAGACCACTCACAGCCAACGCAAGCAACAAGATCACCGCAACGACAAGTATTTTCCCTCTGCGGTCATTTGTCTGTTTTCTTTTCCTGCGGCGCTTCCTCACTGGTTTATTTTAACACATTCGTGATCTCCACAAAAGAAGAAATCCTTCACCGCACGACGCAATGTTTCTTCCCCACTCGGCATGATGACCCCCATCTCCCGCAACCGTGAACTATCCATGGCGGTGTGCACCGGACGAGGTTCGCGAAAAAATGAGGCTCCGCGAAGTCTCTTCTGCTCCACGTCCGGAAGCCTGTCTATCTTACCCATCTGCTGCGCACAGCGCAGCGCTATTCGAGCGCAGTCGTGCCAGCTAAGCGGCTCTCCCGTGGAACAGACGTGTAGAACACCCGATTGCCCCGGAGGTATGAGTTCCAGCATAGCGCGCGCGATGTCCGCCGCATGCGTCGGCATGGACCATTTGTCCGCTATGGCGGCGATGGACTCTCCGCGCAAGGCTCGGGAAAGAGTCGTCTCAACAAAGGAGGGACGGGCGGGGTTACCGCAGATCCATGAAACGCGCAGGATCAACGCCTCAGGGAAAGCTTCAAGCACCTGCAACTCTCCCTCTCGTTTGCTCTCGCCATAGGTACTCACCGGTTTACAGTGGGCCTGTTCCCTCTTTTTCCCGGCGCGTCTTCCATCTAAGACGTAGTCCGTTGAGAGGTGCATGAAGCGCGCGCCGGTGTGGCGACAGGCCAGCGCCATTTGTGCCGGACTCACCGCATTCACGAGATGAGCCGCCAGCGCGTCATCCGCACAGCTTTCCAACCCGGAAATTGCCGCACAGTTCACCACAACCGCAGTCGGCATATTCAGCACGTAATCACACACCTCCTCCGGACGCAACAGGTTGCATTCCTCTCGGGTAGGAGCAACAACCTTCCAACCCGACGCCGTCGCTTCGCGCCGTACAATTTGCCCGGCGCGTCCCGTGCCGCCAAAAAGGAGCATGGTGCGACTCTCTGCCATCAATCAGTACGGGGTGAGGGATTCTGCGAGACAGAGTCTCGCGAAAGCTGCAACAGGGCATCATACGCCCGTGATTCACCAAGAACGATAGCCTTGCGGTACCAATAGGCTGCCAATTCAGCATTCTGCGGGGCTCCTGTCCCCTGCGCAAAGCAACTGCCTAACTTGAGCGCTGCCCCGGCATGTCCGCGACGGGCTGCCTGCTCCAGACAACTCACCGCGCCGGCTTCATCGCGTGTACAGCCTATTCCCTTGAGATAATACTTGCCCATGAGGTAGAGAGCATCCACATCACCGGCACGAGCCGCCCTGTCGAAACAGGCCATGGCCCGCTCGTAATCACGCTGGATGCCTCGCCCACGCATCAGACGATGACCCAACTGCATGCAGGCACCCGGGTCCCCGCGCTCCGCCAGTTGCTGCAGTTGCTCGATATCCATGGAAGAGCTTGCTTCTCGTAGGTGGTCCTGTTAAAATTCCTTGGAGGAAAATATCCACGTTGCGACAAGGAGGTGCAGGAGAACATACGCCGCTGCAACCAGCAGAAGACCTGCCACCAGCCCACATCCTATCTGCTGCCCTGAAGCCGCCGCATCCGTCAACGAAAAGACGCTGAAGTCGGGCACAAGCAAACCCAAGACGCGCTGCGCCCACAGCATCCCTCCACTTGTGCCGAGCTGTCCGCTTGCACTCGAAATACCAGCGAAAAGCTGTCCTTGGAACATCCCAATGAAATATGCCCCGAACGCAATGATCATGCTTACGATCGTTCCGCTCGTAAAACAGGAAATGAGCAACGTGAAACTCGTGAGAACCCCGAATCCCATGTACATCACAAGGATGCCCTCCTGCAGGGCTGCCGAATTGCCCGCCCGCGCGAGCTGTTCTAAATAAGGGGCAACCTCCTGTGCCGTGTACCCGTGCTCCGTCAGCGCGGCTCGCATCTCCTCCGCCATCCCCATCTCTCTCACCGCTAAAAGAGCGCTGAGCATCCCATCCATCACCACCAACATGATTCCCAAAGCCGCCATCACTCCCAACATCTTCCCCGCCAAATAATCAAATCGCGGCACGGGCTTGCACAGGATGGTGTAAAGAATACGATCCTCGCTATCACGCGGTATCAGCAAAGCCGCCGCCGCCACACAAAAAATCATGCCCACCATGCGCATACACCCAAGCCCTACGTCCTGAAGCAGTTGAAGTTGTCCTATCCCTTGGTACTCCACCCCCAAATTCTCCTGGTAGGGCAAAAACTGCAATGCCATCAGTCCGACAGCTATGACGGCCAAGCTCAAAAATAGACGCATTCGCACCAACTGCGTAAGCGTCACCTGCGCCACGGCAACGATCCGCGAGGGAGCCTTCATGAATTGGCTGAACATCGTTGCCATGGTATGCACCTCAGCGACGTGCCGCTTTCTCCCCCTCATCAATCAGTCTCCAGAAGGAGCGCGAAGCACTCAACTTCTGATCCTCGGTCCCACCCCCCATCCCCGAACGAAACAGGAAGTCCCTCAGTGAATTCGTGTGCAGCACTCGCTGCACGACTACTTTACCATCCTCCATCGTGAAGTAGATCCTGTAATCCTTCGACCGAAATCGGTATATTTTCCTACCATCGCGCTCCACCACGCCAAACGAGCCATGGAGCGTCTCATTCTTGAGGCAGTCGTCATCAACCTTGAAGCTGTTGATGAGCTCCAGCTGCTCCAAGGTCGGGATGGCCGATATTTCAGCCGCGCTTATCTCATTGAAAACGATCTGATGCACGCCCGTATTCTACCATCTCTCTCATTGTCCGTGCAAGTGTAAATTCTGCGTAAACCCTCTAATATCTCGTATGCGCTGCCGGGATTCCAGGGCTCGGTTCCCGAGACTCCCGCCTCATCCGTGGGTTGGATCCATTATCACCCCGCTCCTGAGCCGGTCGATGCCCCCAAAAAATCGTCTATATTTGGCTTGCATGATTTGAGTGAAATCTGTATCATCGTCCTCGATATGAGTAAGGATAACACACAGGACCAGGACAAGCTGCGCGCGCAAAGACAGAGGGCGCTGGACGCGGCCATGCTGCAAATACAAAAGGACTTCGGGGAGAACGCTATCATGCGCCTCGGCGATCAGAAAAAAATGGAGGTTGATGTCATACCAACCGGGAATTTGTTGATTGACCGAGCTCTTGGCGTCGGTGGTTTCCCGCGGGGAAGAATCGTAGAAGTTTTCGGTCCGGAATCCTCCGGCAAGACGACCCTCACGCTCACCGCGATCGCCCAAGCTCAAAAAGCCGGTGGTCTCGCCGCGTTCATTGATGTTGAACACGCCCTGGACCCCTCATACGCCGCCAAACTGGGTGTGAATCTCGATGACCTCCTCGTTTCTCAACCGGGCAGCGGAGAGGAGGCATTGCAAATCTGCGAGGCCCTCGTACGCTCTAACACCATCGACGTGATCGTCGTTGACTCCGTAGCTGCCCTCGTCACACGCCAAGAACTTGAAGGCGACATCGGCGACAGCACGGTAGGCGCACAGGCTCGCCTCATGAGCGCCGCCCTGCGCAAGCTCACCTCCTTGATCTCCAAAGCACGCACGGTGTGCATCTTTACCAACCAGATCCGCGAGAAGATTGGCATCATGTTCGGGAACCCGGAAACGACTCCCGGCGGCCGCGCGCTCAAATTCTACGCCTCCGTGCGCTGCGACATCCGGCGCATAGGTCAGATCAAGGGCGCCGACGGCGCAGTCGTCGGCAACCGCACAAAGTTGAAGGTCGTTAAGAACAAGGTCGCCCCACCCTTTACGGAGTGTGAATTCGATATCATGTACAACGAGGGCATTTCCTCCGTCGGCAGTCTCATTGACCTCGCCATGGAATATGACATCGTTCAGAAACGTGGTTCCTGGTTCAGTTACAATGGTGCCCAACTTGCGCAAGGTCGTGATGGGGCCAAGGACATCCTGCGCAACAACGCGGAACTTTACGCCGAAATTGAAGGCAAAGTACGCGCCGTGATGGATGAGAAGGCCGCCGCTAAATAAACCATCCCTGCAGCGTACGAGTTGGATCAACGCCCTTTCCCTTCGCCCTCCTGTGACTTGTGGCCCTCAGCTCGGGAGCAGGAGGCGCGACAGAATCTCCCGCAGTTCCGCTAAGCTGCTCACACGCGCCAGAGCCGGTCTCTGAGCTTTGGAACCGGGAATTCCTTTCGCATAGGCAAGCAGGCGTGCGCGCATCGTGCGCACCGTGGAGCCCTCGTCTCCGTACCGCCCGTCCGCAATAGCCAACCGGACGTGTCGCAGAATGAAGCTGACTCTTTCCTGCACAGATGGAGGGGGAAGAGGTGCGCCCGCGTTCATGAGCTGTTTGGCCTCCCGGAAAATCCACGGATTCGTCATCGCGGCGCGACCTATCATCACGCCTGCCACACCTCCCGCAGCTTTTTCACGCATCACATCATCCGCTGTTGCAATGTCTCCGTTGCCGATCACCGGAACGGTAACCTCCGCAGCACATCTGCGGATAACCGACCAATCCGCCCTGCCTCCGTACTGCTGAGAGCGCGTTCGTCCATGAATTGTGATGGCACTCACTCCTGCCTCGACGAGGCGATGGCACACCTCCGACGCGCAGATGTGTTCCACGTCCCATCCGATGCGAATTTTTGCCGTCACGGGACAGGCTCCCTCCACGCCGCGCACCACGGCCTCCGCTATGCTCTGCAATAGCTCAGGCTCCTTAAGCAATGAGGCTCCGCCATTCCGACCAACCACCTTCGGCACGGGGCACCCGGCATTGATGTCGATAAAATCCGGGTGCACCTCACCTGCAATGATCCGCGCCGCCTCTTGCATAGACTCCGGGTGCGCTCCGAATATTTGCACCCCAACGGGTCGTTGCTCCTCACACAACTCCACATACGCCCGGGTGCGCTCCCATGCTTGCAGCACCCCCTCCGCCGATACAAATTCCGTTTCCACCACATCCGCGCCCATTTCTCGGCACAGCGACCGGAAGACACAATCGCTCACCCCCGCCATGGGAGCTAGATACAGGCCGAACTTGTTAAGCCATTCCGCCATCTTTCTACAAAAAGGCCTTCCACAGCCACTCGAGCCATGAAAGACCTCGTTTCAAAATCTGCGCTCTCACCGCGCGCCGGCATCGACCTCACGCCTGAGCCTCACGCACCTTCTTGATGATGGAGGCTACCGTCTCGGACGGTTTAGCGCCGGTCTTAAGCCACTTGTCGACCTTTTCCAAGTCGATTTTGTAATTCACTCCTTCCACCATCGGGTCGTAGGTCCCCAGCTGCTCGATATATGCCCCATCGCGCCGTTTGTGGCTGTCCACAACAACGATCTTGTAGTAGGGGCGGTTTTTAGCGCCCTGGCGGTTGAGTCGGATCGATACCATATCTCTTTTCTATGATTTGTTGTCTCTGCCGTTCGAGCTCTGCCCGGTCGGCGGTGCCGCAGGATAGCATACACTCCCCAGCCTGTCAAGTATAAAGAAGAAGTTTTTCACGCTATTTTGGCGACGGTAGGGGATTAGCTGCGAGGAGTTTCTTCTCTGATGCAGCACCTTTCTGCGACAGCGTCGGCGCAAAAAGCGCCAAGCGGTACTCTTCCACCATGACTCCGTATGAAAGCCAGCGAACAGAGTCCGCGTGCTCGGGAAACTCAGCATAGTACCCCGGAGGAACCAACCTCTCGAACGAGTCGAGACGTTTGAGGTCATCGTCGATAGGCTTGTGGCGTAAGCGATCGAGTCGCACGGTGATGCCGCGCAGGTAACGAAGGTAATTGGAGCGTAGCGACGGTGGAAAGTCAGTAAGAAAGCCGGGACGCGTCAGCCAGTTCCACTGGTGATCAAGATCGGTCGCAATGCGCTTGAGTGCGGGAGAAGAGGATGCTGTTGGGAGGAAGGAGGCGAGCGCTTGCGCTTCATGACCGATCTGCTCCCAGATTTGAGAAATCGGACCGGCAAGAACGCTGTAGAGATTTTCACGCATACGCAGGCAAGCCGACTCGAACTCGACCCGTCCGCGCGGCAAGGGCATAAGCGTAGCATCCATGGCGGCCAGAACGCTCATTGCTACGTTTTCTGATACTCCGCGCCCCACCGAGGCGAGGGCGAATTTTGCCGTCAGGGAGACGATGGGCGGCTTCTTTTGCATACTGCGCAAGAAATCACCGCAGCGCAGGAAGGCGAGTCGACGCACCCCGGCTCGGTGGACGTATTCCGCCTGTTCTGCCGTCGGCAGAATGCGCACGCGAACACAATTCCCTTCATCCGCGAGGGCCGGAAAACCCATTTCGGTGCCAATAGGGAGGGAAGCGGGGAGATCACCGCAATCCCAATGAGTCATGGGCGATGAAGAAAAAGTGCGAGAGGCCTGATGACGGAAGCGCTGAGCTCGGAACCCGGAAAGCTGTTGACGTAACGCGCGCCCATCCGTCCCGATAGCCAACTGTAGTCCCTCGTCGTCACAGACCCATATTTTTGTGATGAATTCCTCCGGAAAGCGGCAGTCGTTGAATTCATCCGGATGGAAAAAATGGCCTATTCTGTTACTGACGAAGCGCGCGACGTATTCGTTCAGGGTAATATGGGGCAATTCGGCGGGGAGACTTTCGAGCAACTCCGCCACGGTGTCGGAAAGCGGAAGCAGAAAGCGCCGTTCATTCTTCGGCATGGAGCGCAGGAGCATCTCTATCCTTGTAGGCAGCTGCGCCGGTATCCCCCAGCTCGACAGCCAATCCGGAAATTTCTCCAACTGGTCGATGTGGACGCCGATGGTAACGCCATCGTCTTCCTCACCGGGAGCGTGGCGGTAGTAGATAGGGTATTCTTCACCATCTACACGAAATTCATCGGGATAAAGATGAGCCGGAACCGAATCCTCGCCGGGGTAGATGCACTCCTCGTACGGAATGAAGAGGACCCGTGGATTGCTCTTCTGCTCCTGAAGAAGCCACTCGCGCAAACTTTTCTCATTCGTGCACTCCGCCGGCACGTGCTCATCGAAGTACCTGAACATGGAGTCATCGCACCGAATAAGGTCACGTCGGCGCAGCTTGTGCTCCGCTTCCGCGACATGCTCCAGCATGTCCTCCAGATGGTCAAGAAAGGGATAGCGACGTTGCATGCGCCGGCACAGTATGCCATCTCGTATCATGATAGCCCGAGCCTCGCGGGGGTGGGAATCCGCATAGCTGACTCGTCGGGCATCAACGATTGTCAAACCGGAGCAAACAACGCGTTGTTTTGCATACACAACGCCCATTTGAGGATCCCACTGCGGGTCAAAGATATGAGAGGAACAGAGGTGAGGGGCGACCTGCTCCACCCAAGCGGGATCAAGCACAGCCGCTCTTCGCAGCCAAAGACGTCCCGTTTCGGCAAGTTCAGCACCAAATACCCAGGGCGCGCGGTTTTTACGACGAAAGAGCCCGGAGCCGGGGAAGATGGAGAAAACGCGCCCCGCGGTGGATCGGTAGGCTCGTTCCTCGACGTTCCACTGTCCGATTTGAAGGGGAGCGCCGGCAAGGATGCAGCGATGGATACGTTCCGGCGTGGCTTGTTGCTCCACAGGCGGCAGGGTCGGAATACGGCGTCTCAACATCACCTTCATGGTATCGCAGAGATCCTGAACAAGATTCCGCCATTCCACGATACGGGCTACGTTCAGGTAGTTCACCGCACACCACCTGCGCAAAGCATTGCCCTGCAAGCGTCCGTTCGAGTCACTTCCTTCCGCCTCTCGCCACAGCCGAAGCATCCCCAGGAAATCGCTTTCCTCGTCGCGCCACTTTGAGTGCGCCTGGTCCGCCAACGCTTCACGTCCCGTCGGCCGCTCTCTCGGATCCATGATGCTCAACCCCGCCACAATAACGAGGGCTTCTGCCTCCGTCACCTCGCGTTGCGATTCCAGCAAAATACGCCCCAATCTCGGGTCCAACGGCAACTTAGCGAGCCGATGCCCTATGGGTGTCAGTTTCTTCCCCCGTGGCTCCATAGCCCCGATCTCACGCAGAGTGCGGAATCCTTCGTTAATGAGTCTCGGAGAGGGAGGATCCGGCAAAGGGAATTCTCCCAAGGGAGGCAAGCGTAGATCCGCCATCCGCAAAATAACCCCGGCAAGCGCACTGCGCCGTATCTCCGGGTCGGTGTACGCCTCCCGGAGAGTAAAGTCGTCTTCCGCGTACAGGCGGATGCATACCCCGGGCGCAAGCCTTCCACAACGACCGGCTCGTTGGCGAGCCGACGCCTGGGAGATGGGTTCAGTCTGAAGGCTTTGGATTTGGCGACCCGGTAGGTAGCGTGAGATGCGGGCCAGACCGCTATCGATGACGTAGATAATACCCGGGATGGTGAGTGAAGTTTCCGCCACGTTTGTTGCGAGGACAATGTGACGCTCGGAGCTACCTGTGCGAAAGATCCTCTGTTGTTCTGCGAGGCTGAGGCGTGCGTAAAGGGGAAGAGTCACGGTGCGCGGCAGATTTTCTTTTTCTAGGCAAGCGGCACATTCGCGAATCTCTCGTTCGCCGGGCAAGAACACAAGCACATCCCCATTTGCATCATATTCCGTGATCCACCTCACGGCTCGCACCACATGCGCCGGCAGTTCTTCGTCCTCGTCCTGTGGCGGCATATACTCCACTTCGACCGGGTATCCGCGTCCTTGCGCCTGAATCACAGGAGCTCCTCCGAAAAAATCTGAAAATGCCGCGGCATCAAGAGTAGCTGACGAAATGACGACGCGTAGATCGTTCCGTCGCGCCAACAGCAATTTCATATACCCGAGCAGGAAGTCGATGTTCAGACTTCTCTCGTGCGCCTCGTCCAAGATGATGGTGTGATAGGCCCGCAGGTCGGGGTCGTGTTGCGTCTCGGCCAACAGAATGCCATCTGTCATCAGCTCGATGAGGGTTTGGTCGCTCGTACGGTTGTCGAAGCGCACGCGGTATCCCACAAGCTGTCCGACTCCTTCCTCGCCCACCTCTTCAGCGAGACGACGAGCCACGGCAACTGCCGCCAAACGGCGCGGTTGCGTGCACGCTACTCTTCCCCTTCTCTTTCCCGCCGCTTCCAACGCCATCTTCGGCAGTTGCGTTGTTTTGCCGCTTCCGGTTTCGCCGACGACAACAACGACCCGATGGTGTCTCAGCGCGTCGACTATTTCTTTTCGGCGCGCATTGATCGGCAAATCCGGGAAGTTGAATCTCATCTTTCTATGACTTTCCCAAGTTCAACTTCTCGGGTTTCCCTCGACCGCGACGACTCCGAGCTCTATCGTCTCACTTCCCCCAGCGTTTGACAATCCCGCCGTATGAATCAATGCGTCTATCACGGAAGAAGGGCCAAATACGACGATGCTGCTCTATGGCCTCCGGCTCCAGATCCGCATACAGAATTGCCTCTTCATCCACAGGAGCCTTGGCCACCACTTGTCCACAGTAGTCCGCCACGAAGCTCTGTCCCCAAAATTTGATGTTTCCCTCTGTCCCACAGCGATTCACCGCACAGACGTAGCAGGAATTCGCCACGGCATGTCCACACTGCACCGTCTCCCACGCATGATGCTGCGCGGCGTGGAATTCCTCTTCTCCCGGCATCCAGCCTATCGCCGTCGGATAGAAGATAATCTCTGCCCCCTGGAGAGCCGTGAGCCGGGCCGCCTCGGGGAACCACTGATCCCAACAAATGAGCACGCCAATCTTACCGTACCTCGTCTCGAAAACCTTGTATCCCTCATCTCCGGGTGTAAAATAGAATTTTTCCTCAAAGCTTGGGTCCTGGGGTATATGCATCTTGCGGTATTTCCCCAACATCTTTCCATCGGCATCAATGACCCACGCTGTGTTATGGTAAAGCCCGGCACCTCTTTTCTCAAAACCCGATACCACCAACACCACCCCAAACTCTACGGCTATCTTTCCCAAGCGTTCGGTCCACTCCCCCGGCACCTCCGCCGCCAAATCAAAATTTTCGCTTTTCTGCTCCTCGCAAAAATATCTCGTGGTGCATAGCTCCTGCGTGCATATCATCTGCGCACCGTTCGTCGCTGCCTCACGAATTTTTCCATCGACTCGTCGCTGATTCTCCTCCACGCTCTCCCGACTCTCGTGCTGTATCAGTGCTACCTTCACCATGCCTCAAGAATACCATACACCCGCCTCTCTTGGCAAATTTATTTTCCCTGCCCTGTTTTTGCTGTGGATCGCGAAATGAAAGGCGACAGTTTCTTGGCACAAAAATGGGGCGCCAAGACGTTCAAGGCACGCCGGAGTCATTCCTCGTTTCTCTCATGGCGTCTTCGTCTCCCAAAGAATGCTTGTCCTGATGCGCTCTCCCTGCTGAACAGAGACGCCATAGACAGCTTTCAGATTCGACAGTTCGTCTCGAGATAGAGACCTCTCTCCCGGTCGCAGAACGAACGCAGTGCCGGCGAAGAACGTACTGTGCTGTGCCTGCTGTAAAATTGGCATCGTCTTCGGTGCATCTACCAACGCCATTTCGGTCGAACTGAGAAGAATTTGGGGTTGTACATCATCGAGGAAGTTTCTAAAAGTCACTGCAAGCGTCAACTCCGTCGATCCGTCCGCCAAGTCTTTCTTCACGATGGGAAGATGGTCGAGCATGGTGGGGTCGTACCCAAGTTTAGCCGTGATTGCTTTCAATGAGGAGAGAGCATCCTGCCAGCCCTTCTCGAGCGCGGCCCGGTCGCGGACGGCCATGGACGCTGCAGCATGAACCTCCTTCTGATCATCGGAGCCCGGAAGGCTGAAGATGGCAAGAGCTTTTTCTCCACGCAGGGCACCGCTAATGGCGCAAAGATGGGTTCCGAGGTTGATGAGATCAGGACACAGCATCTTGGCGATGCTTATCGCCAAGGCGCTTCGGTCCTTTTGCTCTTCCTCCAGCGTGAGGACGTAGCCTGCAGCTACATCCAACACCGCATCAAGTAAACCGTCCCCATCCCATACAAAAGGAGTATCCCAACCGGTCGTGCCTATGTAAAAACTCGCGCCGGAAGTGTCCGCGAGGGCGAGGCGCGGCAGGGAGCCGGAACGAGGCCGAGCGCCCATCGATGCACAGTAAAAATCCGCCCGGTAGTTTTTTTGCTCTTTCCAGATGATAAGGGAAACTTCGCCTTCGTACGAGGGGAACGAATCAAAGAACCGGTCGAGCCTCTCAACCCCGCGTGCCGCCGCCGCGTACACGGGGGCGTTGGGTGCGTCTTTTTGCGCATAGACGGAAAACACTTCCTGCACGCACCACAGAACAGAACCGGTATCGTCGAGGTTGAAGCGCTGCATGATGTCACTCCCCAGCCATAGTACAACCTCGGTATCGCGGGCATGGGCATCCATATCCGTCAAATGCCGCGTAGTAACCGCGCTTTCCTGTATGCTCTGCGGGAATTGCATCTGTGCCGGATTTTGGCAAACACAGATGAGCAAAGCGGCCTCCTCCTGCTTGGCAAGTACATAGAGACGTTTTTCTTTCACACTTTCGCGCAGGATCGACGCCGTCTGCTCGTCGAGTTGTCGATCATCCAAGTACCTGTCGATCAATCGAGCCAGAGATGTGCTTACGCCTCTGAAATCTCCTACCTGTTCCGGCGTATCGCCCTCGTCGCAATGTGTCACACTCGCCATGGTATCAGCGCACCATTCGGCGAATTCCCTTTCCTTTCCCGGATGGGGCGTGAGCGCGATATAAATGGGAGCAATGGTCAATTCACTGAGCATCTCCTCCGTAAAAGCCAACTGTTCACGACGTGCCTTTGCGAGGATACCACCGATGATGTCTCGGCGCATTTGCGCAGCGGCGCTTAATGGCTGCGGTGCGTCGATATCCTCATGTGTCGCATCTCCATCATCACCGAGTTCTTCCGCCGTTCCGTCGGGATCCACAGCAGGATAGTTGTTGTCCTGCGGGTTTTGTATCCACAGGTCAAGAAGCTGGCTTCCATCCGAGGTCTCTGTATCCGTGCTGAGCAAGGACTTGAAGTTCTTAATGGTTTCTCCCGTCCCTCTTCCCAGAGAGATTGCAAGACTTCCCACGCCATTCTCCTTCCCTTCCGACTTTATTCCGCTTTTGAATAATTCGTCAAAGAGGACGTTGCTCAACGGTGAATCGTCCTGCCTCACCATAGCTATCACTCCCTCCGCATCTGCCGGCATATACCGTAACGCCGGCAGCGCTGTTCCTCGTTCTGTCGCGTTCACTTGTACAACCGGCTGTGGTTCCGCCAAAACATTGAGTACTTCCTGCGTCGTGCTGCCAATGGTCCACTCACTCACACCCAACAGGGCGCACAACGAAACAGCGATTATCTTCGTCTTCATGCTCCTATCATAAGAGCCTCTCTTTTTCTGTCAAGCCGTTTCCCCACGCGCGCGCGACGGACGTACATACCACACGTGAAAGCGGAACGCAAACGTTGATGGAGTATAGGAGCGGTTGAGGGCAATAATGAACGCCAGCGGGTACGTGGACTCTCGCCGGTGTGCTGTTGTATCTTTGAAACAAAGCGTAGAATTCCGAAAGAAAATTCGTACACTAGAATGTGATGTCTCATATTTGGAAGAAGATAATGGGTTGTAGCATAGCCGCCGGGTGTTTTTTTGCGCAACCATCCGCTGCAGAAGTTGTGTGCGACGGCGGCAGCACGTGTCTCGTGCCGACAAAGGGCAACGCCCCCACCTCTGTTTACAGTGTCTATTGCCCCGTAGCCGGCAGCAAGGTGACGCCCATCCAACAGGCCCCGCGTCTTTCATCTTTAGCGGGCAAGACGATAGCCATAGTGGGCGGCAGTTTCCGCGCTTCCGTCACCCATCCGGAACTCAAAAAAATCATTTTGGAGGAAGCACCGGATGCACGTGTGCTGGTGCTTGGTGAGATTGGGTCCGCCGGTGTATGGCCCTCACCCGGTGTGATTCGCCAACAGAAGGATGATTTTGTACAACGGCTCAAAGAGGAAAAGGTGGATGCCGTGATTTCAGGAAATGGCGGATGCGGACTCTGCACGCCGAAGGAAATGGGCTCTTGTATTGCAGCGGAGTATGCCGGTATCCCTGCGGTGATGATTGCTGCACCCGGGTTTATTGAACAAGCGAAATTGACAGCGTATGCGGCAGGGGTGACGGAGCCACGTGTGGCTACGTACCCGGGCGCCTTTTCCTCACATACCGAGCAACAGCTGCGAGACAATACTCGCAAAGTTCTCTGGCCTCAGATTCGCAAGGCTCTCACAACCCCCATTGCTCCGGCGAAAGAGCAAGTAGCTTCTCCTGTCGCAAAGAAGAAAAACATCGTTTTTACCGGGGATTTAGCGCAGGTCAACCAGTATTTTGTGAATCAACACTGGACAGATGGTCTACCAATCGTACCGCCCACGCCCGACGCTGTCGCGGAGTTTCTGAAATTTACGGATGAGGTGGCGGATGGTGTGGTAGCAATGATGCCGACGAGTCGACGCGAAGTACGGGTGAGGGATGTGGCAGTGAACGGGGTGATGGCGGGATGTTTGCCGGAGTATATGCCGGTTTTGCTGGCTATCACCCGCGCCATGACAGATGGTGATTTTCGGCGAACTCTTGCCAGCACTCATGCCTGGACACCATATTGCTGGCTCAACGGACCCGTCGCACGGCAGCTGGGCATTGATCACGAACAGGGCGAGATATCGTCGATTGCTAATGCGCGAATTGGTCGTTTCATCAACCTCGCTATGCTCAACCTCGGAGGTTATTATACCAAACAAAACCGAATGGGTACCTTTGGCTACCTCATGCCGTGGTGCCTCGCCGAGGATGAATCGACGGTCCTCGGAATCGGCTGGCTGCCCTTCCACATGCAGCGCGGATTCCAGGTCAATGAGAATACAGTGACCATGGCTTCTTCTTTGAACTGGGGAAATAATATGGCCCCTACAGGAGACGACCCCGTGAAAATCATGGAACTTATGGCCTGGGACGCCACAGAAAAGCAGCAATTTGCCATTGGCAGCGGAACTCCTTGCGTGTACAGAACTTTCCTCATTACTCCTCAGGTGGCAACTAACTTTGCACGTGGTTACAAGACGAAGGAGAGTCTTGAAAGCGCACTCGTCAACACCGCGCGCATGCCCCTCCTCCAGCGTGCCTGGGCTAACTATTACGCCAATCCCGGCAGTACGTTCAACCCTGAAACCTACCCTCCTGAACGTCATATCCGCAAGCTGGCTCGAACCGAGCACGCCGACGAAACGACTACTCCCTTCTGGCTGCGCTGGAGTGAGAAGGACTCGCTCCTCACTGTTCCGACTATGCAGCTCGGCAAAACTGCTCTCCTTGTCACCGGCGATGCCAACCGCAATAAGAGCATGTGCGTTCCGGGTGGCGGCACTGCCACTGTGCGCATCACTCTCCCCAAAAAATGGGATGAGCTCATGGCTCAGAGAGGTTACGATCCGCTCGCCTCTTTCTACCTCCGGACCTCTCTTTCACCAAGAAAGCCGGACTTCACGCCTTCACGCCGTCGACCTTCTCCTTCCCCTCGCGCCTTCTAAAAATGACGCGTTACGTGCATTTTTACTCTTGCATCGTCGCTCTTTCTCCTGTACCATCCGTGCGGGGCCGTAGCTCAGTGGTTAGAGCAGGGGACTCATAATCCCTTGGTCGTGGGTTCGAATCCCTCCGGCCCTAGCAAGTCGAGATGAAAAACAACTACCCGCGATTCCTCAACGATGACGAAAAAATCTACTGGCAGGGGGAGCCGGTAGTATCTATTCTCAATGTGAATCCCATCGTCTTTTACGTACTCCCAAGTGTGGTACTTTTGATTTTTTGGAGTGGATGTATCGAATACGGAGAGAACTACGCATTCCTACAAAAGGCATACGATTTCATCCATCAAGAGGCGATGACTCGGTGGGTGTCTTTGCTTCTCATTATCGGTTTGATGGTTTATCCTTTTGTTCGTTGGTTCCTGTACTATAAACGCATAGCGTATGTTTTTACCGATAAAAGGGCTATTGCTTATTACAAAGATTCAAATGAGATCGACTTTCAAATAGCAGCCTCGGACCTATTAAACATGCAACGCTCTTACCGTGGTGGGGACCTAGTGAGTTTGCATACATACACTACGGAAGAAGGTCGAGTTGGCGAAGGTCGGAATGCCACGCGAGTGGTTCGCACGGGATTTGAGGGAATTCCTGCTCGCGTACTTGATTTCTACCGTGATACCATGAATTAAGGTATCCGGGTAAAGCAAAAGCTTCAGGATTTACCTCCATTTTTGCTGAATGAGATCGTGACAATCCTCACCTGTTGCTCGTGCACGGAAATAGCAGTTTTTACTTGAACGGTGAAATTGAATGAGATACAATGCTGTCATGGCGGAAATACATCCAACAGCTATAATTGATCCGTCGGCAGAGATAGCAGACGACGTCAAGATCGGACCGTATTGTGTGGTAGGGGAACACGTGCGGCTGGGAAAGGGGTGCGTTCTACATAACCATGTTGTGTTAGGCGGGCCAACGGTGTTTGGTGAGAGAAATGAGTTCTTTCCCTTTGCGGTGATAGGTCTTAAAACGCAAGATTTGAAGTATAAAGGTGAGCCGACGTATCTGGAGGTAGGGGACGATAATGTATTTCGTGAAAACTGCAACATCAACCGCTCCACGTCGTCGGAGACCAAGACCATCATCGGATCGAATAACCTCTTTCTCATCAACTCGCATTGCGGACACGAGTGTCATGTGGGCAATCACTGCATCTTCTCCGGCTTTGCGGGAGTTGCAGGACATTGCCACATCGGGGACTGGGCAATCGTGGGTGGTTTTGCAGCCCTGCATCAGTTCGTTCGCGTGGGAGAGCACGCCATGATTGGCGGCTGTGCACGAGTCTCCCAAGATGTACCTCCCTACATGATTGCAGAGGGCTTTCCTGCGATGGTTCGTGCGGTCAACAGCATCGGTCTCCAGCGACGCGGATTCACCGAACAGGACGTACAGGCTCTTAAGTTCGCCTACCGCAAACTTTTCCTGCACAAGGGATGCAATATCCACGAGGGGATTGAAGCCATAACATCCGATGAGCAGTACGGAGCCAATGAGCTCGTCCGCAATCTAATACGCTTCCTCAATGAATCGGAGCGCGGATTCTTGCACTGATGCACAGACACATTGTCTTTGACCTGGACGGCACCTTGGCAGATACCTTGCCCGGCATAGCGACCGGACTGAACCGGGCACTTGCCAACCTGGGACTGACTCCTCATGCCGAATCCGCCGTGCGAGGGATGATCGGTCGCGGCGCGCGCAGTCTTTGCGCTCAGGCTCTCGGGTACAGGGATGCGCAGGAGGCGCCGCCTGCCCTGCTGGACAAACTGCACGAAAACTTCCGGATTGAGTACCCGCATTGTTGGCAAGGCGAGGCGTCCCTCCCCTACCCCGGTATCGCGGGACTTCTCCACGAACTGAATACACTCGGCGCACGCCTCGGAATTCTTTCCAACAAGCCTCACGACGTCACGCACCCCATGGTCAAGCAGCTTTTCGGTCAAGTAGAATGGGGGCCGATCCGGGGGTACACCGGACAATTCCCCCGCAAGCCTGCACCGGATGCGCTTCTGCATATAGCTGAGGAATGGGAGGTAGCCGCCCACGAAATAACCCTCGTGGGAGATTCCCTCTACGACGCCAACACGGCAAAAAATGCAGGTTGTCGGCTTATTCTTGTGAGCTGGGGCTACGCCGTGCTGCGGGATTTGGAAGCTACCGGCGAACCCATCGCCCATACCGTAGACGAACTTCGCCAATTACTCATCAACGAAGCCTCGGCATAGGCCATGGACCTGATGCGACCGCGGTCGCACTGGTGTTCTGCTCAGCGGCGGCGTGTCAGCCTCCATCCGCATCCCGGATCAATCTCTATGGTAGGGGGATCCGACAAGCAGGGTGCGGATACGATAAATTTGCTCCAGCAGCACAACAAGGGCTAACTCATGTTGCATCGTGTGTCTTCCTAAGGAAACGACGAGGTTGCATGTCTCTCGTAGCTGTTCGCTGTGTCCATCCGCTGAGCCGATGAGAAAGGCGATGCGCTTCACAGAATGCAACTCCCAATCACGCCATTGAGCCTCCCATTCCCGGGTAGTGAGGTTCTTTCCCCTCTCATCCACCGCAATGCGCAAGCAACCTTCGCTGGCAGCTAAAAGCCGCTCGCCCACCTCACTCGTCCCTCCCGTGCTTTTCACGTAGTGCAATTTCACGCCACCGAAAGGACAAAGCCTCTCGCGGTACAGCTCGACCCCGCTCCGAGCGTACGCAAGGGACGGTTTCCCCGCTGCTAAGACCATAACTTCCATAGCAATAAGGTGCCGCCGAAGCTGCCCCGACAAATGAGGTCCGAATACCGTTGCTACCTCTCGGTCCTGGCGGGGTTTTTCGGCCGCACTTCCGGGGGCTCCGGCGGCATGCGAATTCTGCCACAACTGGACGCAAGCCGTCAAGCCGAATTTTTTCCATCTCGATGCTTTGTTTCTCCGACGTCTTGCTTCTGATTCTCCCTCATCCGCTCTGGGCTCTTAATGGGAGGCTCTGACGCTCCGCGCCGATGGGTCTCTCACATAGCGAGCCCGTGATCGGACAAAAATAGTGTACCGAAAAAAGAAAAGCGTTCGGACATAATTAGTGTACCGAAGTGTTCCGCA
>CANQSY010000012.1 GCA_947626635.1 uncultured Akkermansia sp. | reverse complement strand
TCTATCACCTCACGCCCATTTTAACAGATCTTTTAATTAGGGCGATTGGACAACGCGCATGCGTTGCCCGCAGGGCGTTGAGGCAGGGTGGCGCCGAAGCGTCAAAGCGTATGCGAAGCGGAATTTATGGGGACATGTGTGCCTCAGCATGCATCCATGAACGAGAAAATGAAAGAAAAGGACAAAAAACAACGTAGTAATAACGCATGGACACATGGAAAACTTTGGCCGTTACGGTCGCAGTCATGATGCTACCAACTATGGGAGCCCAAGAAAAAGAATACACACCCAACCCGGACTGGGAGAACCCTGAGCATCTCTCTGAAGGAAGAGAGGAAGCGCGCGCTTTCTATGTGCCGTTCGCTAACAGGGAAGAAGCCTTAAAGGGAAAAGCTGAGAATTCTTCGCTGCAGATCACCCTCAATGGCAACTGGAAATTTCACTGGTCGCCCAGTCCTACTGAGCGCCCCGTCGAATTCTACCGACCCGAGTATGACGTAAGCAGTTGGGCGGAAATTGATGTACCGAGTAACTGGCAGATGCGAGGCTATGGGACGCCCATTTACTGCAACCAGGACTACATTTTCGTGCGTGACTGGCCCCGCGTGATGACCCCACCGCGCAATGACGACGAAAAAAAATACACCATCCCACAGAGTGAACCCAACGCCGTCGGTTCCTACCGTCGCGAAGTCGTCCTCCCTGAGACATGGGAAGGCATGCGCATCTTTATCCGCTTTGACGGGGTCGATTCCTTCTTTTACCTCTTTGTGAACGGTAAGAAAGTGGGGTTTTCCAAAGATAGCCGAACGGCGGCCGTCTTTGACATCACGCCGTACGTGCATAAGGGGAGCAACACCATCGCTGCCGAGGTGTACCGCTTCAGTGACGGTTCCTACCTCGAGTGTCAGGACATGTGGCGACTCTCCGGCATTTTCCGCGATGTCACCCTGTACGCCACGCCGCAGGTCCTTATGCGCGACTTCTTTGTGCACACTGATTTCGCTAAGAAACAGGATGGCAGCACCGACTACAGCGATGCTCAACTACGCGTTGAGGTGGACGTGGATAATCGCACTACTACGGAGCAGCCTTTTGAATTAGCCGCTGAGCTGTTGCAACCCGATGGGCAGCAGGTTGCTGCCTTAGAGCCCGTGCGGGGACGCGTGCAAAACGGCAGGAGCTGCACAAAAGAACTCTCTACCTCTCTTAAAAACCCGGCACTTTGGAGCGCGGAGAAACCTCATTTGTACCGCCTGATTCTCTATCTCAAGGATGCCAACGGTCGCGTTTCAGAAATTATTTCCCGCAACATCGGCTTCCGTGATGTACGACTTGAGAACGGACGCTACCTCGTGAATGGGATGCCCGTCAAACTTAAAGGCGTCAACCGCCACGAAAGCCAACACGCCAATGGTCACAGCGTCACCAAGGAAGAGTGCCTCCAGGAGCTGTTGCTCATGAAACGGGCAAACATCAATCACATCCGCAACTCGCACTATCCCCAGCCGGCCTATTTCTACGAGATGTGCGATGAATTGGGCATCTATGTCTGCGACGAGGCGAATATTGAGTCGCATGGGTATGGGTATGGGGACGAATCACTTTCCCACCCCAAAGAGTGGCGCGCGCAGCATGTATGGCGCAACAAAAACATGTTGGAGCAGAGTAAAAACAACCCTTGTGTCGTCATGTGGTCCTACGGGAACGAGGCCGGTCCCGGTGACAATTTTGCAGCCGTGCGAGACTGGATCAAAAGCCGTGACACCTCGCGGCCCACACAGTACGAGCGCAACAACACGCTGGCCGACCTTAATTCCAATCAATACCCAAGCGTCAACTGGGCACGTGAAATCGCTGAACAAAAGTTGCAGAAACCATGGTACATTTCTGAGTACGCGCACATCCTATGCAACGCCATGGGAAACCTGCAGGATTACTGGGACGCCATTGATACGAGCGACTCCATAGTTGGAGGCGCCATATGGGAATGGATCCACCAAAGCTACGACCAAGAGATAACCCTTCCTGACGGACGAAAAATCGTGCGACAGAGTTACGGCGGAGATCGGGGGGAAGCGCCCAACGATGGCATTTTTTGCATCAAGGGGGTCATATACAGCGACCGTACACCCACGCCGCTCTACGAGGAGATTCGCAAGGTGTACCAGAATGTTGATATGCGACTGGCCGATTCTCAGAAGAGCGGTCAAGGGCTCACCGTACAGCTACGCAATAAAAATCTCTTTACTAACTTGGATGAATACACCGCACATTGGCAGATCACCGAGGAAGGACATCACGTACTGGCTGAAGGGGACGCCGACATCCACGCGAAACCGCTGGAACGGGTTGAGTGGACCCTGCCCGCAGCAGACATACCCTTCGACCAATTCAAGAAGGATCGTCGCTACTTTCTCACCATCGACTTCCGACTCAAGAAGGCTTCCGGTTGGGCAGAATCCGGCTACAGAGTCGCTACACAACAGATGCTGCTGCCTGAAAGTCTAACCGCCTTCTCTGCGAAAACCCGCATCATACCGCTTGAATCTGACAAAAAGCTAGAGGTCCTCAACGAGGAAGATAAATTGCGCGTCATGGGGAAAAATTTCACCCTCGCGATTGATAAAGCGACCGGCGGACTCAAGAGCTATATTGTGAATGGACACGAGCTTCTCGATGAGAAACCAACCCTTGAACTCAACAGCTTCCGCGCTCCTCTCGCCAATGATAAGTGGGTCATGAATCAATGGCTCCTCAACGGATTCCGCAATCTCGTGCACGAAGCGACCCCCCTGCTGGTCGAGCGCCTACCGAACGGCGTCGTACGCATCTCATGCGATGTCAAGAGTCATGGCCTCCGTAAAGAAAGTCTGGATACGTCTCAATACAACCGCGGCAAGTACACGCCGGAGGACAATGGTCCCATCACAGAGCGCGACTTCAGTTACGTTACTCAGATGGTGTACACCATCATGCCCAACGGCTATGTCAGTGTACAAGCAGGCATTCTACCCAAGGATCAAACCATCGTTCTGCCGCGGCTCGGCTTCACCCTGCGCCTACCGAAGAAATTCAATCACATACGCTGGTATGGACGCGGTCCCGGTGAGAACTACCCGGACCGCAAGAGCGGCGCCCCCATAGGCATTTATTCCGCCACGGCGGAGGACATGGTGGAGCGGTATCCTCTGCCGATGGACATGGGTAACCGCATGGATACCAATTGGGTTGCCGCTACCGATGAACACGGCGTAGGTCTCCTGGTCTCAGCCGGTGAAGGCGCTCCTTTCAACTTTTCCGCCCTTCCCTACACCGCTCAGGCTCTCTTCTCTGCAACGCACCCGGAGGAGCTGCAACCTGCCGGAGCTACCATCCTGAACATCGATGCCATCACTCTGGGGCTGGGCGGAGCATCCTGCGGTCCGCGTCCACTGGACCGAGACATCCCGCTAGCGCAGCCCACGAGTTTCTCCTTCGCCCTGTTGCCCATTCTTCCCGGAGACGAACCCGAGGAAGTGGGACGGCGAGCTTTGCCGCTTGCGGGAGCCGTCACCATCTCGCGCGACAACATGGGCTTTGTCCACGCACATTGCGACACCAAGGACGCCACGATTCACCTTATTCTGGCGGACGGTTCGCCGGCCGTCTATACGCGGCCGTTTCTGCAACGAGAGGAAGGGACTGTACGCGCATACGCATCCATGGAGGCATGTCTGGACTCCGCGATGACATGGCAGCACTTGGACACATGGAGGCCGGGAAATCTCCTGCGGATTGTGTCGTGCTCGTCAAGTTCCGGCGATGAGGAAAGTGCGTGGAGCCTGATTGATGGACGCAGCGACACCTTTTGGCACAGCCACTGGTATGGAGAGCCCGCGCCCTATCCGCATGAGATCGTGGTTGATCTCGGGGTAGAATCAGAGCTGAGAGGATTCACCATCACCCCGCGTCAAGCGCGCAGTTCTTCACGCGTGCGCAAAATCGCCTTCTACGTCTCCATGGATGGGAAGAGCTGGGGGAGCCAGCCGGCCTGTGTGCTGGAGATGGAGGACAGCGACAACGAACAGAGCGTGCTTCTGCCCGAGTTGACCACGGCGAAATATGTCAAAATTGTCTGTTTGGAGCCGATGGAGGCTGATAAACCGTACGCTGCTCTCGCCGAATTCTCTCCCATCATCACGCGCATCGTCGGCGAATACCCACCACGTGCCTATTTCTCCATCAATTACGTGAGCTCGGAACTGCCGGAGGTGGGGCAAGCTCAACACGTATTGGACGGTAATGCTGACACATACTGGCACTCGATGAAGGGTGTCACCGTGGCGAGTTTCCCGCACGAAATCAGGATCGACATGGGTGTGCAACGCAAGCTCAAAGGCATCATCTACCGCGCCGCTCCCATGCCGGATGCGCGCATCAAGGAATACGAGCTCTACGTGAGCACGGACGGGGCAAACTGGGGAGAACCTGTGGCACGCGGTTCCTTTGCCGACCACACGGATGAGCAGCAAGCCCTCTTCTTCACGCCCGCAGAAGCTCGCTACGTGCGCCTCGTCGCTCTGTCTTCTCACAGCGGAGGCGACTTTGCCGCCATCTCTGAGCTCGACGTCCTGCCGGCTGATGAAGAGAACCCGAATCCGACACCGACTCCCGAAGCGCCGAAAGAGACAAAACGGGGAGAGTGAATTCATTTACGATTGACGATTGGGATGTTAGTGCGCCGGTGGCGCGGGAAGTCGGAGCAAGGGCGGCGCGGAATTTTCGGGAACAGAGGTACGCTGACAGAAGGAAAGCGTCGATGGGGCGGCGCTGAGTCAAGATGGCATCGCATAGTTCCGGACGCTTTCCTTGGTAACATCCTTCCGTGATTTCACCTACCACCGATGCGTTGATATAACGGCTGCTTGATTTGAAAGGGGCATGGTTACGCGATGCCACCTCGCCGGCTTTTCAACATTGACCCTGGCAAACGCTGAAAGTGTGTGCGGGGGTCAAGCCTCGCAGGTATCGCGGCGCCAGGAAAGGCAGCGGGAGGCGCTCCACTGTCCGGGAGCGGTGGGTGAGTTTCCAAGATAACCGTAGAGGAGAACGCTGCCGTTACGCGAAAAGAGGGTACGACTTTGCGATGCCAAATCCCCCATGCCCATGAGAGCCACCGGCACATGATGTTTCTCGCGCAGCCATGCAAGCGCGCTATCCAAATCTCTCTCAGCGCGCGGGGTGAAGGCCACTTTGAGAACATCGGCCCCACAAGCGACGGCACGTGTTTCCATGTCATGCAGCAACTCCCGAGTGGGCATCCCGACAAAGTCATGGTAGGAACCGATGACGCACACACCGCGTCCATGAGCCTCTTTCAACAAATCCTCTGCATGCCCGACTTGCGCAAGTTCCCAATCCATCGCTGCGACGGCGGGCAACAACGAACGCACCACAGCGACGCGTTCCTCTTCCGACACCTCGCACTGTCCGCCTTCGCTTTTATGCCGGAAAGTGACGAGGAGAGGCAAAGGACAGGGTACACGTAACGGGAGCGTCCGTCGATCCGCCGGCAAGGCATCCACGCGCAACTCGACGAGGTCGGCATCAGTCGGTTGCAAGGCACGCCAAGCGATTTCATCGGAGACAACGCCGACGACACGAGGAAGAGGGGATGAGAGGAGGTCTATGTTCATGATTGTCCTTTTTTCATCTCCTTGCTACGAATTTCACCGCTGAGCTTCATCGCACAGAAATCCGGTCCGCACATGGAGCAGAAGTGAGCGCGCTTAGCGTTGGCGTGCGGGAGGGTGAGATCATGATATTCTCTCGCTCGCTGTGGGTCCAACGAGAGGTTGAATTGATCTTCCCAGCGGAACTCAAAGCGCGCCTTGGCCAGGGCATTGTCGCGCAACTGGGCAGCAGGGTGCCCCTTGGCCAGATCCGCAGCATGAGCCGCCAACTTGTACGTAACCACAGCCTCACGCACGTCCTCGGCGTCCGGCAGACCCAGATGCTCCTTGCGGGTGACGTAGCAGAGCATGGCGCAACCGCGCTGGGCGATGAGCGCCCCACCGATAGCTCCGGTGATGTGGTCATAACCCGGTGCGATATCGGTGGGCAGAGGACCGAGAGTGTAGAAGGGAGCCTCGTGGCACCAATCGAACTGTTTGCGCATATTTTCAGGGATCAAGTGGAGCGGCACATGACCCGGTCCTTCATTCATCACCTGCACTCCCGCCGCCCAGGCCGAGCGCGTGAGCTCGCCCTGCACCTCGAGCTCCGCAAGCTGCGGAAAGTCATTCGCATCCGCTATACTGCCGGGGCGCAAGCCATCCCCTATGGAAACAGCTACATCGTAGGTGGCTAAAATACGACATATCTCCTCCCAGTGAGTGTAGAGAAAATTCTCCTCATCGTGCAGCATCATCCACTTCGCCATGATGGAGCCGCCACGGGACACGATGCCGGTGGCACGGTTCGCCGTGAACGGGACAAAGCGTTGCAGCAGTCCGGCGTGCAGCGTGACGTAATCCACCCCCTGACGCGCCTGCTCAAGGAGGGTGTCACGGAAGACGTTCCACGAGAGCTCGCCGACGCGACCGGAGCATTTTTCGAGGGCCTGGTAGATGGGGACGGTGCCGATGGGCACAGGGCTGTTGCGCAGGATTCCCTCCCGCGTGTTGTGGATCTGAGCTCCGGTAGAAAGGTCCATCACCGTGTCAGCGCCCCAATGGACGGCATGAAGTAATTTTTCCACCTCCTTGTCAATATCAGAAGTAACGGCTGAATTGCCGATGTTGGCGTTAATCTTGCAAAGGAAACGGCGACCAATGATCATGGGCTCCGCCTCCGGGTGGTTGATGTTCGCCGGGATGAGCGCTCGACCCGACGCGATCTCATCGCGCACCATTTCCGCCGTATAGTACGACGGCGCGTGCAGCCCGGTTCGCTCCGCAAACTCTGCCGGGTGTCTGTAATTCAGGTCCGCGCGACGAGTCAGGCTCTTGGGCGTAAAATCCTGCTGCGTCTCCAACGTCGAGGGACGGGGCATACCCGTTCCCAACTCATCCAGCAGCAATTGCGCTGCCTCCGGACGCGTCTTCTCCGCAGGGAATCGGTCATAAACGGCCTTGTACGCCTCCTCTCGGCCGAGATTCTCCCGGATGGCTACATATTCCATCTCCGGGGTGATAAGGCCGCGTAGGGCGTAGGAACGCTGTGTGGGCGGGAGGGATGAGTCGGCTGCGCACAGGACTCCCTCTTCTGTCCCCTTCTCCGGAAGGACATCGGCACGGGAAAGAATCCACGGCTTTCGTAATTGGGGCAGTCCCCTCTGCACATCGCAGGTAATCTCGGGATCACCCCACGGGCCGGAGCAATCGTAGATACGCACCGGATCGTTCTTTTCCGAACTTCCATCCGGAAAGAGGGAATCCTCCAAGACGACCTCACGCATAGGGACGCGGATGTCGGGGTACATTTTCCCCGGAACGTAAACACGTCTACTACCCGGGAACTGCAAATCTGGCCTTCTCATGGGGCATGATTCTACTCCATTTCGGTGCTTATGAAAAGCACAATTCATTTACGATTTTCGATTTACGATTTACGATCTCAGGGAATTCGCGCGCCAATGGCGCGGGGAAGCAGAGCAAATGCGGAGCGGAATTTGAGGAACGGGCGTGCGGAAAAGCGAACCGCCACGGGACCAACGCCGGTGTCATGCGTTCCGAACGAACAAACAGCACCTCGGACTCCGAAGCCCGGGAGAATTCCCGATTATTGAGCCCCGGCTGCACGAAGAGCAGCTGCCGTATCCGCGTGGTGATCCTCTTCAGCCTTCATCAGAGCCGTCTCTCCGTCCTCATCGCGCAGATTAGGATCAGCTCCGGCGGCCAGAAGGGCTTGCACAACAGCCGTAAAACCATCACTCGCGGCATCCATGAGGGCTGTTTTACCTTCGTGGTCACGATGGTTAGGCTGCGCACCGTTGGCAAGCAATACTTGCACTGCCGGGAGGTTCCCTTTGTCTGCTGCTTCCATGAGAGCAGACTCACCATCGGCGTCCGTGCAGTCAACGACTGTTCCTCCCGCGAGGAGTTGCTTCAGAGCAGCATCTCCATTGCAAGCGGCGCGAAAGACGGCTTTGAGTCCGGCTTTACCGGTGAGAGCGGCAGGCTGAGAGACAGGCGTCGGTGACTGAGCTGCTGCGCGCAATACTGTCGCAGTCTCGGCGTGACCCTCTTCTTTGGCCATGTCCAATGCCGTGTCGCCATCATTGTCTTTCAGCGAAGCGTCAGCGCCGGACGCCAGCAGGAGCTGGACAACGGCCGTACGGCCTTCATCCGCTGCGTGCATCAAGGCGGTCTTTCCGTCATGATCCTTGCGATTCACTTGGGCGCCGTTGCGCAGCAGGAGCTGCACGGCGGCAAGGTTCCCCTTATCCGCGGCCTCCATCAGGGCTGTTTCTCCGTCATCATCCGTCGTATCTACCGGGATACCGCTAGCAACGAGCTGCTTGAGCGAAGCCTCACCACCGTTTGCTGCACGCAGGACGGTCTTGTGCGCATCGTTATCATCCGCCCAAGACAGCCCCGGTGCGAGAAAAGCGGCTAACGCGGTCAGTTTGAGTATGCGTTTTGTGTTCATCGTCGTCGTGTCGTATATTGTTGATGTATTCACCCCGTACTATAGTTGCACATTAAACAACTGACAAGAAAAAAATCTAAACATTAAAAAAACCGATAAAAAAACTCCGCAGCAGATTGAACCCGCTGCGGAGAAAAACTCAAGTTACGTAAGAAGCGCAGAACTCAGGGATTCACGAGACCGTCCTCAGGGAAAAGCCCCGGGGCTGTCGCATTGTTACCGGGAACATCATTGTCCATTCCACGGTTGCGAACAGGCTTTCCGGTAGCATCGATGATATCAGCCGTCATGAATATCGTGAGATTCTTACGGACGTGAGACTCTGCATTGCTGCGGAAGAAACGACCGATGAGCGGCAAATCGCCGAAGACAGGAACCTTATCCTCCACTTTCTGCACTTTATCTTCGATCATACCCCCGATAGCGACCGTGTGCCCGTCATAAATTGACAGGGTTGTGTTGACCATTTTGCGGGAGAATACCGGCTGATCAATACGGTTTTCGGTAAGGACGATGGTTTCAATGAGATTATTCGTTGCAATGCCGGAGACAATGGGCGAGCCATAATTAATGAAGCCCTCAAAGTCCACGATACGCACAATGAAACGATTAAAGGTAATGATGTTGTCCTGTGGTTTACTACCTACACCCACAACCATGACGAGCCCAACCTCCTCAACTCCCCAATCGGACGGGTTGGCCGGAGCAGCCACAGGCACCGCCATCGAACCGCCATTATCATTATTATTATTTGTGTTGGTGTTTGTCGGGATTTCCGGCGGATCATAAGCCATCGGATAGACGAAGCGGCGCACAATCTCTATACGAGAGGAGCGGTTATCTTCTTCAATTGCCGCCTGGAGCTGGGAATCTTGTGGGGCCTCGGGGACCTCCTCAGCGCCGGGCGTGAGGACAAGAGAGGGAGCATTCATCACATCCACGCCCTGCTTCTGGGAGAGACCACGCATGATCACTTGGAAAGACCCGTTGTCGTAGATACCCGACAGAGAGAGAATACCGGGCGCCACCTGCGAGTTGCTGGTTGAAGTCGCACCCGGCGAGCCACCGGCCAGTAAGGTATCCATGTTGGAGGCAGAAAGAGCACCCGAGCCGGAGCGCAAGCCGCCGGTCACGAGACCATTAGCGAGCGCGTCGCTGTTGGATCCCAGAGTGTTGCCGCGCGAGACGGGCCAACTGCCGTTGCCGTCGTAGTGGTTGGCATAAGCGCTACCGCCACTGGTAAGGAAATCGTTATAGGTACGTGTGGGATTAGCGCCGGCTCCCGATACGCCCCCGAGGTACGTAGCTCCATCACCGGACATAGAGAACGGGTTGACCACCCAGTCGAAGGAGAGTTCCTCTTCATTGGTCTGCGTAACCTCTACAAATTTCGTCGTCACCTTCACCATCTGCGGCAGTTTAGAACGGGAAATATAGAGAGCCTCGTCCACCCTGTCGAGGTTATCCGGCGTGTTTCTCACGGTGAGCATCTCCAATATGCGGTTGTAACTTGCACTGGAGCCCTTGGTGTCGAATGTAACGCCGGCGGACTTCAGCGCTACCTTCGGATCAATCTTGGCACTCGAGCCCTTACCGGAGCCGAAGGCTTCTTCCTCTTCATCCCCGCCTCCTTCCTCATCGCCACCACCCTCAAAGAACGAAGGCGGAACATTACGCCACACGCGAGTTTCCAGCACCTTGGAAGCGGGGTCATTCGCCATGAATATATCCACGCCGATGTCGCTCACGTTGAACACACAGTTCGCACTCATGCACACCTGACGCAGCAAATCGCGCAGTGTAACATCGCTGAGATTAACGGTAACCTCCGGTTCCGGGATAGGACCGGCGGCAACAGGAGCCGCCGGGGCCGGGGCTGCCTTCTCCTCCTCATCCTCATCCTCGGACTCTTCGTCGTTATCCTCCTCCTCATCATCAGATGAAGCGGACGCAGAAGCGGCGGCAGGAGCAGGCATTGCCTTGGGACGCACGTAGTTAATATTTACAGAGGCTTCTCCTTTTTTACGGAGTTCACCGAGTATATACTGAACCACTTCGCTGATGGGGGTAGCCTCAAAGGTAACGTGGTCAATGCGCACGTTATCCAAGACATTATTCACCTTGATCTGATTTTCCGTGAGCTCGGCGCGGTTATTACTCATCGAGGAACCGACATCATTGCTCTCGGTGGTGGGCAGCTGCTCCTCCCACGCGGCATCCACCTCCGCAAGGGCCTTGGAACGATACGAATTGTACGCTGCACGATAGTAATTTGAACGGCGCTTGTTCACCGCCTCCTGTCCGCGACGAGCCGCCTCGTTGTACGGGTCGATACGCAGAACATTATTGAACTCCGCATATGCCTCATTGAAGCTTCCCAGCTCGTAGTAACCCCACGCAAGATTGAGCAAGCGATTCACCTCATCAACGTTCTTAACGTGTTCAGGTGTGAGCGCGGGGTTGTTGCGTACCGGATCACGCAGCATGGAGAGTTCCTTGCGTGCGCGAGCGTTGCCCGGTTCTCTCTGCAGTACGTCCAGCAAGAGTTGTTCCGCATCATCATAACGCCCCACCTTAGCGTACTCCATGGCCACAGCAATTGATGCATCGGAAATACTCTTGCGGATGAACTCCTGAAGATTGCGCGTTGCGGGGGCGTGCGGAACACGATCCCACGCCTGGCGATACTTCTCCAAGGCTTCGGAGTACCTGCCCTCCTTGTATGCGGTACGACCCTCCTGGAGGAGCTGGAGAGCAGCATCACGCTCTGCGCGACGCCGTGCCGCCTCGCGCGAGTTGATGCTATCCTGCATACCCTCCTGCCCGGCGTATATCGCCGACGGGCCGACCTCGCTATAGCCGGCGGCAGTAGACGTGGTCAGGTAGCCCTCAGTTCCCGCGAAAGCGACGGAACAAGCGAGAGAGAAACCGACCGCAAGCATCTTATTGGCGGATGAGTTGAGAGATGCGGTGTTCATAGTGGTGTTCTATTTATAAGAGATTTTTTTTGCTTTGTAAAGTCTGCAATTCAAAAAAATTAAAGAAATTTGCAGTTTTATTTTTTCTTGTTCTGGGAGGAGGACTTTTTCGGGGTGGCGGGAGAATCACCGGGGACATCGATAGGATCCGCGCCATTGACGCTGACTTTAACCTGAGTTTTCTTCTTACCGGCAGAAGTGATTTTGGCCCGGATACCGGTAAAGCCCGGGATGGCGATTTCCTCTCCCAGCCGGGCAGTGACTTCCTTACCCTTGTCGGGACCGGCCGTGAGACGGAGCTTCACACTGACATCCTGGACGGAGTGGCGTCCCTTGCTACCGGATGAAATTTTGATTTGTTTCTCGTCATCAACAGCCGTGTAGTTGTCCTTCAAGGTGACGGAGTAGGAGGGCATGCCGAAGTCATTACTTTCGCTGTTGATAGCGACGACTTCAAAGCGGTCTTTGCCGAGGGGACCGGAAGGGGCGTCACCGAGGCCCAATTTATCGCCGACCTTAAGTTCCTTGTGCTGGAGCATGCGCACACCTGCATCGGAAAGGACGGTTATGTTCACATTCTGGGCATCAAAGTTGGAAGCCATGCTCAGTTCAAGCAAATGGGAGAGTACATGCTTCTCTCCTACAACAACCATCTTGATATCGTTGCCGGAAACGAAGCTCGGCATACTCTTGGCATCTACCGGAATAGTCTTTGCAAGAAATTCCTCGCCATTCGTGAAGCCATCGCCGTCGCTATCCGTCGTGAGAGCCTGGGGAGAACAGAGGAGTTCATCGAGACCGTACGAGAAGAACCAGCTGTTGGGTACGGGAACGGCGGCCGCGGTGGGATCTGTCGGCACCACTTTGTGCAGCGGGCGAGACCCGGCATCCATAAGGTCAACGGCTACGTTTTTCTTTTGAGCCGCGTCCGGTACTTGCCAAATGGAGGGGGCAAAGAACAGAGGCGTGAAACGCGGCAACTTCCCATCCTTAGCGGAGGCACGCGGTATCCAAGCTTCTTCAAGCGGGGGAGCAACATCCACGATACGTCGAGCCGTCATTGCTTCCTCCTTTATTTTGACAGACTTCTCTGTGAGAGCTGTCGAGCGCTCATCGCCTCCCTGCACGGAGGTAGGCAATGGGTCATGGGAGGTAGAGTTCATGACGTAGACACCGCCGGCAGCTGCGCCCAAACCAAGCAGAACGCCGCAGATGAGGAAATTCCTTCCGATGTTGGATGAATTAGCCATAAGAAAAGTGGTTTAGAGGTTGGATCAGAGCTTATCGGTAGTAAAGTAGAGGACTTGAAGAGTGAGACTCACCACGACCTGGCTATCAGCTTTGCCGGTAATTTGCTGGGCAACGGGGGTGTCCGTCTCTGCCGGAGCGGCTTCCGATTGCTCAAGGCTATCACCTGTCGGGGCGGGAGCCGACTTGTAGGCGGAAAGCATAGGAAGCATCTCGGGAGTTTTAACAGAGACTCCGGTGATGATGTAGAAATAGTGAGGATCATTGATGATGGCATTGATGACGCGAGGAAGGGTGCTAAGCGTATCCTCCTTGGCCGTATCAATATCGACCTGGCTTCGGCGTGCTGTAAAGATGAGCTCAATGTCCAGAGGAAAATACGGGGCGGGTTTGCGGGCAGACAGCTTATCCTCCGGCAAGGGCGCACAGTAGAAGCGCCGAATGGAGGGAGCCCCGGAATCGACGACCTCACGCACCAGATTATCCGACGCGTGCAGAAGGAAGTTCAAATAGGGAGCATCCCGATCCGTTGCCGATGCAGTCTTGTACTCGTTGAGCCCTAGCGCAGCGGCATCCGGGGAGAGAGCACATCCTTTACCGGAAGCGTAATTGGCGATCTTGGCCGTCATGTCGTTCACATCCTTCTGGAAACGGGCAGGAGAGACATCTGCACCTTGTCCTCGGCAAGCCTTGGCATACACCTCAAGTTTGGCACGAAGATCAGCAGCAAGGGAGTCCACCGTCGTGGTGGCCTTTGCAAGGAACTGACTGTTCTCTCGGGTTGGAGGCAATTCCTCATCGGCGTACGACTCAACTTTGGCTCGAGTTGAATCGATCTCCTCCTGAGCGGAGAGGATATCCTGGTACTGCCGGTAGCCGAAATACACCAAGAAACCGAAGGCGGCCACAAACAGGACCGAGAGGAGCGTGACACGCTTATTTTCCATTATATTCATAAGACTTACGAGAAAGTTGGAAGTATTATTTACTTCTTCGGTTCCTCCTTGTAGGGAACGGGAAGCTGCTTTTTAAGCGGCATGACCATGTAGAATTTGTCGGCGTATTCAGGAATGAGGTTGTGTCCCTTCGATTTTTCAGCATCCTGCACCACAAAGTAATGACCACCCGTTGAGCGAACGCTGGCGGACTGGAAGGAGAAGAGGGAGTCGGCGCTACGCTCATCAAACTTTGTGGAAACAAGCTCATTGAGACGCTGCAGCTGCTTTCCTTGATCCTCCTTGCTCTTCTTGAAGAAGTACCCACTCACGAGCACGGCTGTGACGGCAGGTGATTTCACTCCCTCAACTTCTACCGTACGAACCATGGAACCGGTACGGGATTCGCGCGTGTCGAGCAACAAGTGGCGATCCGTCCCATCCGCTCCTACCTTGAGCGAGGTGTTGACAGGATCATAGGAGACGAGCAAATCGAGATCCGTGAGCCAAAACGAGGTTGACGAGGTTTTTTGTGCGAGTTGAGCGATAATATCCGCGCATGCATAGCGAGCCCGGAAGAGATCGGCGTACGTCTCCACGGCTTTGACCCCTCGATCATACTTTGCACGATTCGCCTCCATGGTATCGTGCAAGCGGTCCAGTTTAGAAACGGGGGCAGCAGCGCGTGCGATGGCATCCCGCAATTCTGTGGCGTTTTTATGGGCGACATAGGCAAAGAAACCGGCACCGAGCAGAGCAACTACTCCGGCAATAATCACCTTCGGAATAAGTTTCTTTTCCGCGCGCTCCTTGCCGACGCTCGTCGGCACGAGGTCGATAGCAAACACGCCCGCTTGCGCTCCCGTCACAGCAGCACCGACCACCGGACCAAGGCAAAGGGCATCGCTCTCCAAAGTTTCCTCGTTGACCTTGGCCCCTATCCTGAGAGTTTGAAGCGGGTTGAGGACCTCCACGGGAATATCCAGAGCACTGTGCAGGAATTCGGTGATATACGGAAGGCGGGCGCCGCCACCGCAGATATAGGCCTTTGACGGAGCATTGCCCTTGTACTGGGCGCGGTAGTGGTTAATGGTGCGTTGCACCTCAGAGCTCAGACGGTTCATAGCCGTGCGAATAACGGCGGCAATTGAAGCCTGCTGCTCGGGGAGTTCCTCCGTATGTCCATTGCCGAGGGAGACGAGGCCCTGTTCGATTTTAAGTTGTTCAGCCTCGCGAAAACTTACATTTAATTCACGCGCGATGGAATTGGTGATGAAGGCGCCGGCAGCTGTCACGGAGCGTGTGAAAAAGCGGTCTCCTTCCACGAAGAGGATGTCCGTTGTCTTAGCACCGATGTCCAGGATCATCACGGTCTCCTCATTCTCGGGGTAGTTTGCACGGAAAGCATTGTAGAGGGATGTGATCGAACAATCCACACTGCGCGTCTTAAGCGTATTGGCTTCCACCTGTCCATTGAGATCATCCAGCTCATCCTTCTTCATGGCAACGAGGAGGACTTCTTGTTCGCCGTCCTCAGCGCTCCCCAGCAACTGGTAATCGTAAACAATGTCCTCCAAGGGGAAGGGTATATGCTGCTGCGCCTCGAAACTGACTTGTTCGGCTACGTCGTCGACCGTGTCCAAGGCAGGGAGTTTAATAAAGCGCATCACCACCTTTTGCCCGGAGACAACATCACGCACGTCCTTGCCGCGTACCTTGAGTTCCTTGACAAGCTCGCCGATGGCGTGGCTTACATAATCAATGCGCATTCCTTCCTCCACCGGATCAAGCAAGATGTCCTTGCGCGCGTAGCGGGAGAGAGCGTACCCTTTCCCGGATGGGGTGAAGACCGCCATGGTCACGCTCTGTGCGCCTATTTCCAGAGCTACTGTTGTTTTGTACTCAGCCATAATACCAGAGATAGCAAGTGAGTATGAAAAAATGGGGATTGAGGGGATAAAGAAAAATCAGAGCGTGCTACTTGTGCCGGAGGAAGAGCGCGTTGAAGAAGAGCGCGTTGAAGAAGACGAAGAGGAAGAGCTCGGCGAGAAGGGGACGGACTCTGACGCACCGGACGAGCTATCGGAGTTATCCGTATTCTCCGTGGAAGAGGCGTCGTTGCTATCGGGGGCCCCAAAAATCGGCTTGGTGGCCGGGTAGAGCACCCCATAGTAGTTGGCGTACGGGGTTTCGGAAATGCACATCAACGGGAATCCCGGTTTCTCAATTTCTGCTGAGGCGCGCTCTGTCCACCAGCGAGTCTTTCCCATCTTGTTCACCAATTTCTTGCTGTACAACTTCGATTTGCTCGTCTCTCCATCCGGCAGCCGATCTTCCTCCTTCGTTGAAATGCCCGTGCAATCCACGCCACGGAAAGAGGCCAGCACAGCATAGCCAGCAATACAGCCCGGACGCGTGATGACTGACGGATCACTTTTCTCGGTCATTTTAAAGACAGTTGCGCGCGGGATGAATATACCGACGGGCACTTTCGCCTTGCCCACTTCCACTCCTTTGTCGTTTGGAACGGCGTTCCTCTCCATCGGTATATCCTGCAAAACAATCTCCTTCTCAAACAGGTAATAGTGATCCGCCTCGACCGCAGAAGAACCACCTTTGCCCGCCCCCTTTCCGCCTGTCGCTGAAGCAGGCCTGGTCGTGAGAAGGTAAACATGCAAGTGAAGTTCATCGACATAGCGAGCAGGAGCCAACTTACCATCTACTCGCCCTCGTGCATGGATCACGAGCGGTATGTTCAGCACAAACCACTGTTTCTCGCCTTTGTCTTGCAGCCCGGTCTGCTGTTTAGCCTTCACATCTTTGAAAATACCCAAATTCAAACCAACGGTCGGTAGTGCTACAACATCCGGACCGCCGCTTGTGCTGGTATGATCGATCGACACAGCCACGGCCGTAGCAACAGGAGCCCAATTTTCTTCTGCCGGAGCGATGCTGAAAAGCCCGGCTACAAGGAGAGGAATCAGGGGAAAAAAGGTGGTCTTCATGTGCGCTAAACAGTTGTTCGCTCTATCTATATACACCAGGTCAAACGTCTTGGCGAGAAAAAACTTGCTTTTTCTTTTATTTTTTTGTGAGGAGATTATCCTCGAACAGAATTATTTGACGTAACGCTTACTGCCTCCATGCCCTGATCAAGGCTTGTATCTTACGGAGAGTTGTGCTATAAGAGAGCGCTGCCATGACACCGATACTCGCGACCTATATCCACCATCTGGATCCTGTGATTCTCAATATACCCGGCACACCGCTGTCGCTCCGGTGGTACGGGTTGGCCTACATTGCAGGTTTTGTACTGGGATATTGGGTACTCCTGCAGCTCTCAAAGCGAGATCTGTATTGTGTCAAACCGAAGAAACTGGCAGATTTCATCACCATCATCTGCCTCGTGGGAGTTATCGTAGGAGGAAGATTGGGAGAGTTCTTTTTTTACTGGTTGCCGGCAAACGGTGTTTCGGGGTTTCTGGAGGATCCTCTATGGGTTTTACGCGTATGGGAAGGAGGGATGGCCTCTCACGGCGGCATTATCGCTGTTTTGCTCGCGACTATGATTTATGCACGGCGGCAGCATCTCTCCATTCCCGCCGTCTGTGACGGTCTCGCCATCGTCTGCCCCATCGGACTTTTCTTTGGTCGCGTGGCCAATTTCATCAACGGCGAACTCTACGGCAGGGTCTGTGCGCCGGAAAATCCTTTGGCGATGAAATTTCCGCAGGAGTTTCTGAGCTTCGCTCCGCAGCAACGGGCCCAAATCATTCAGGCGCTCAGTTCTCTTCCGGATTCTCCTCTTCATATGCCGCATGCCGGTGGCTTCTACTTTGAGGACATCCTCGGTTTTGTGCGCGACAACGCAGCCTTTCGCGAGCGCTTCGGGGATTTTCTCAGCGCGCGGTATCCATCGCAACTTTTCGAGGCTCTCGGAGAGGGACTCCTGCTTTTCCTTGTGCTCATTACACTACGTCTGAGCTGGCGGCACGCACCGGCCGGTATATTCAGCGCCCTCTTCTGCTTTCTCTATGCCGCAGCCCGTATCTTCACGGAATGCTTCCGCGAACCGGATGCTCCTCTCTGGGGAACCATCACTCGCGGGCAATACCTTTCTTTCGGCGTCATAGCCCTTGGCTGCATCTTCCTTGCCGTTGCTCTCCACTCTTCACGCCGCACGCACCATCCATGATCGGTTCATTCATGGGATCATGAACCAACAAGAGGATGGCCTCAGGAAAAAAATCACGTTTCTGTGCATTTTGGACTTGCCATGACTGTCCATTACGTGTATCATGCCGGCGCGTTTCATCCCCCGGCGGGAGGACGCGATGAATTTCAGGAGGCTCGGTAGCTCAGTCGGTAGAGCAGAGGACTGAAAATCCTTGTGTCGGCGGTTCGATTCCGTCCCGAGCCATGACTTCCTGGAAAATTGATTGAACGGGGCGTAGCTCAGCCTGGTAGAGCGCCAGCTTTGGGAGCTGGATGTCGTAGGTTCGAATCCTGTCGCCCCGAGTATCGCCGTACGGTTGCGGACCGCCGCATGGACACCTTGACGCCCGTGATTTGCCGGGGATTTTCGTTTTGTGAAGGAAGAAAAGGCTCCGGACAGGTCCTTTTCTCTTGCTATGGCGCGCGCAAGCTGCTATCATTCATGCAGCTTGTACGTACTCTGCTATGAAAAGAATTTTACGAACCCTCTTCCAATATGCAGTCGTTCTCGCCTTGAGCTGCCCGGTTCTCGTAGCCCAAGGTGGAAAGGACGACGAGGAGAAGCCACACTATCCCACGACGGGTGTGCGCTTTGTGATATGCTCTTCCTCCGGCGGCAATGCCAAGTCACGCATTCCGTCCACATTATATGCCAAGTACGGCAAGGGATACCTGCCGGTGCACATCTCCGCGCGGATGCCCGGTGATCGTGTTACTCCGGAGGCTGATGGAAACATCCGCCTATACGACCAGATCCCCGAGGATGAAAAGCAGGAGATTAAACCTGTCATAACGATACCTGTTCCGGCGGAATACCTCAAGGGAAAAGTAACGGCTATTGTCGTGCCGGCAGAAGAAATCAAAAAATCCCAGTTCTTTTTTCTGCGTGAGTCAGAATTCCCGACCGGCGGATTCCATATCATCAACTTTGCACCCTCTCAGTTGGAGTTTCTTTACTCCGCCACGGAAGAACTCCCTGAGCGCGGCATCATCATTGCCCCCTTCAAACGTAAGGATGAAAACACCGTTTCGCGCAACGATCCCAATGTTTGGTCCTTCAGTTCAAAGAAAAATAAGGATGTCAAATCGCTTACCTATGTGCTTTGCGTACCTGCAGAGGGAGAGGGAGGCATGCGCATTCCCATCCGACAATCCAAATTTGCCGTCGATCCCTCCCTATCGCAGATATTCGTCGTGGTAAAGCATCCCTCAATTCCCAATGCGTTTCGACTGCTCTCCATCAACTTCAACTATGAAGCCGACAAACGGAATGAGCAGGCATCCCAACAAGGAGCCGCCGGGACGCAACCTTCGGCTGTTCCCACCGCAACGAAACCCAGAAGAAGAAGATAAGACATGAGTCAATTGAAAGAAGGTGTCGTCGCTGAACGCATCGCCCGCATCGGTGATCAGTTTGCCATCAATGGCGACTTCCTCTACGGAGAAGAACTTCGCAATGGTCATATCAACACGACCTACCGCGCCTGCTACCGCACGGATGACGGTCATGTTGACCGTTACATCCTACAACGCATCAATGATTATGTGTTCAAGGATCCCGCCGTGGTCATGAAGAATGTGGAGAAGGTGACGCGTCATATATCGTGGAAAGTTTTACGGCGGCGAAAGAATGCCGCCGGGCAGACACTGACGCTCTATCCTGCTCGCGGCGGTCGTAATTACATCAATCTCCCTGAGGAGGGCGGCATGTGGCGCTGCTACAACAACATTGAGGGCACGCACACGTACGACGTTGTGGAAAACACTCGCCAGGCCTACCAAGCCGGCTATGCATTCGGCTCCTTCCAAGAACTCGTTTCGGATATGAACCCTGAGGACATCCGCGAGTCGATACCGGATTTCCACAACACCCCAAAACGCTACGAGGACCTCGAGAAGAGCGCAGCAGATGATCCGCTTCATCGCGCTGCTTCTTGTAAGGAAGAACTCGACCTGATCCGCTCATGGACCCCGGAACTCGGAAAGCTCATGGAAATGCAACGCGCCGGTCAACTTCCCATCCGCATCACCCACAACGACACGAAAATCAACAATGTCATGCTTGACGAGGAAACGGATAGCGCCGTGTGCGTTGTTGACTTGGACACGGTGATGCCCGGACTCTCACTGTATGACTTTGGGGATATGGTGCGCACGGCAACCTGCATGGCAAGTGAAGACGAGAGAGATCTGAGCAAGGTATTCATGCAGATGCCTTTTTTTGAATCTCTGGCGGAGGGGTATCTGGATGCGACGCATGATTTCCTGACCAAGGAGGAAGTGAATATGCTTGCTTTCTCCGGTTGGCTTATCACGACGGAGATAGCTATCCGTTTCCTCACGGATTACCTCGACGGAGATAAATACTTCCGCACCGATTATCCGGAACACAATCTTGTACGTGCGCGCAACCAGCTTACTCTTGCCAAGAGCATTCGAAAACATCTTCCTCTCATGGAGCGCCACATCCGTAAGCTCATCCGCTCTTACGAGGATTAGGTTTTTAACCGCTATCGCATGGATATATGAAGTATTTTATCAGAACCGGCTTACTGCTTATCCTCTGCTGTTTTTATTCGGCAGGGGAAGTAGTCATTGCGCAGGAGACGTCCAACTCTCCGCTGAGTCCCGGTCGACTTACTAAAGACTTCCCGGATGCGAAGAAGGATGGTCATTGTTACCTTTTCCAGATTGATGGTTGTTCTGTCGTGGCCTCCGCCAACAATTCCGATGGTACTCAAGTCAGCTACCTTTTTGTCTCCGCTCCCAAAAAGATTGGGGCAGAGAAGACGGCGCAGCAGTTTGCAAAACTATACGCGCCGAATGCCTTAATCGTTCCCTTTGAGAGTGGCAAAGCCGAGGGCTATTTGGTGCAACTATCGACCAGCAAGTGGCTCGACAAGTCCACGGACGGTCTGCTGGGCTCCCTTTTGAAACTTCCGGCATCAAATATTCAGACTCTTATCTGGCGCGGCAAAAATCTCTATATCCGGGTGAACCACACGGTCACCTCCGGTTATGGCGCCAACAAAAAACGCAAGGGCGTCATTGAAGTCTCTCTCGATTTTTCATCCCCTGACCCCGGAATAGTTGAATTCCGCATCCTCAAGGGCAACCTCTCTGACGAAGATGTGGCCGAATTTATCATGCTGCACATGAGAGGTTCCTCTGATTATTACAACACGCTCAGTGAAAACTCGTTCTACGACAAATATTTTGGCACCAGTTTCGAACCTATCGTCTATACCTCCAGCTTCTCCATTATACGCAAGGGACGCACCTACTACGCCGGCAGCACCACCAAGCTCCGCATTCGCAGCCGGGAAGCCTCTCATGCTTCCACGGCTCGTTTTCGCTTTCCGGAGACGGTTTCCAGTTGGCCTGCACCTCCTTCGGATACTGAGTCAAAACCAACCCAGTTAGCCAGCCATGCTACTCAAGATGCCTCGGTCCCGGCAAACGCTACGGAGGTGCATTCATCCTCTCCGGTAAAGAATGCCACAGCATCTTCCGCGCCAAGGGCGCCTCAAGTCAAAGTGGGCCCGGCCATAGATAAACCCTTGGAACAAGCCTTCAGGGATTATCTATCCACTCTTGATTCGATTTGAGTCGTCTCATTCCTTCCTTCATGCACCATGGAACGCAGAAAACAAAGTCTGCTCTTCGAGCAAGAGTCCCTCACTCCGGGAAAGCGTGCTGAAGCTTTACGGGCATTATTTCACGCAGCCGCTCACCGAGAGCGCTCCGAGCCTCATACCGGTTATGTTCCTGTCGAGGTGCTTGCCGCGCATGGGGATCTGGATAGCCACTTACGCCACCTTGTCACCGTCGCTTTCGCTACTACGAGGAAGGATCCGGTCCGCCAGCGTCTGTTGCGGCGCATCGAGAAAAGACTCAACACCCTGCCGGAAAGCATCATGCAAACTCTTCCGGCGAACACAGAGCAGGACTGGATGAGATGCTATCGCGATCTTGTTGAGCTGCACGAATGGCTGGATGACGCCCAGCTCGTAGAGGATGCGCAGGAATACTCCACCATCATAGCCAAGATGCTTCGTGTGGCGGAGACCGTTTCAGAAGCCTCCGCCGTGCGGATAGGAGCGGGTTCCGTGTTTGCTCTCTGGCTGCAGCGCGTCTACCTTGATCGTTACTCTCCGCGCAAACGACGCGCTCCCCGTGCCAAGAAGAAGAAAGCCACCGCTGCCCGCCGAAAAACATCCACCCGCAACCATGCCAAAACTACAAGAAAAACTGAGCAGAGCACGACAGGTCTTTGATCATTCGCGACGGGGCACTCTATGGACGACACGCAACAAGGTGCTGGCCGTTTTGGCCCTGCTCTACATTATTCTTCCATTGGATCTCTTCCCGGAATTTCTATTTCCCCTGGTAGGATGGTTGGACGATTTGGGGGTGCTGACGATTATCACGCTGTGGATCAGTACGCACCGGGGCGAGCCAGCTCATGATGATCAGGAGTCCGAGCAGCACGACGAGCGGCATTAAGCGCCCGAATGGCTGCGATGTTCCCCTGCTCCGCTGATTTGTTCCACCAGTAACAGGCGCCTTCTCGGTCGTGTTCCATACCAAGGAGAGCCACTCCCGTATCCAACAGGCAACCGTATTTGAATTGTGCGTGGGGATCTCCGTTTTCTGCCGCCTCTCTCAAGCGTTTCACGTAATTTTCTAAATTTCTTCTCTGTTCTTCCACCGGCAAAGGAGATTCACCCGGAGCCAACTTCGCCGCTCCATCCGACGCTCTGCCCTCTGCTCGCTGATCCGACATCCTCATATGACGCAGCATCGGCGGGAGAATGATGAACAAACTGAGCACACAGACGGCCACGTAACCCCACCCGGATACACGAGTCACGCGCCGAATGAGAAAGGGTCGCACGCGAGATGGACGAGGGGACGGCGCGCGGCTGCGCTCGCTGCGTCTGCGGTAGGAATTACGGGCAGAGACTCGAGCATGGTGACGCGGCATTTCAGCAAGTTCAGGCATATTGCCGTAGCGGTTATGGCGCTCCAACCAATCATCGTATTGAGCTCTTTTCCGGGGATCGCGCAACTCGCGCCATGCCTCCTGCACGAGCTTAAACTTTTCACCTGCCTCCGGAGAGTCATCGTTGTGGTCCGGGTGAAACTTTTTGGCCAGCCGTCGGTATGCTGCCTTCAGTTCGTTCATATCGGCCGTGGGCTCCACTTCCAATATCCTGTAGTAATCCTCTCTCATGGCTGCATCCTCCCCGGCGTCATCATCTGCCTCAGGCTGTGGCGCGGCTCCCAACCGAGTGCACGCAGCTTTGCACTTGAGACAATCTGGTTGGTCCCTTCGCGTCGAGTCGCGCGGTGCGTCACGGATGACCGAGGAATTTCTCCCAGCTCTTCGCGAAGCATGGCGTATGCCTGTCGTATCGTAAGACTTTCGCCGCAGGCATTGTACAGACCACGGCCATTCCCGACCTCACTGAGTAAAAGTAAAGCTGCAGCAGCGTCATCCACATGCAAGTAGTTGAGGAAGCGATCCTCAGCACCCGGCAAACGGGATTCGCCACTCCGGTAACGTCGCACGAGCTCACAGCGGTCCGGACCGTAGAGGGGAGCGAGGCGCAGCACCGTACCCCCGGCTCGCAGCACCTCCTGCTCGGCTCGCAGGAGTACACGGTGGCGCTCACTGCCACCCGGACACTCACACTCCTCCGTCACCACCGCCCCTCCCCTTCCCTCATACACCCCCGTGGATGAACAGAAGATAAGTCGACAACCCGTCCGTACCGAGCAGACAAGTCGAGACGCCACACTCTCATACGCGGAGCGATAGGCTCGTGCATCACCACCATGAGTTGCGACGCAGCAAAAAATAGTCCCCGGGCAGGGCAAGAGTTCGCTCGCGCGTCGAAGGGTTTGCTCCTGCGCCGCATCGCCACACACATCAGCAGGGCGTGCCTTATCAATTGTCAACACACGTAAACCGAGAGAGCGGCCTTGTAATGCAAGCTCGCTCCCTAAGTAACCGGCACCAATAATCCAAACCGCGCGCTGACAATCAACGCTCATGGGTGATTATTCATGGTGACGTATAGACTCTCAGCTCGTTCCAGATCCCCCGGCAATGTTATTTTCACATTCTCTCCGACGCGCACGAGCTGTGTGACCACACCTATCTCTTCCATGGCCGACACTTCATCTGTGAGTTCAATCCCACACATGCGAGCGTGTTCATAAGCTTCTCGCAGCATAGCCGTCCTGAATATCTGGGGAGTTTCCATTCCCCACAAACCATCGCGGCAGATTCTTCCGGGAAGAGTGCGGTCCTGAGCATCCGCCCTCTTCAGCGTATCCACCACAGGATGTGCGCAAGCTGCCGCGCCGTATTGTTGCGCCGATTTCAGACACGTGCGTATCATCTCCGGCGTGATGAGAGGACGGGCTGCATCGTGAACCGCTACCCACTCACACTCATCGGGTACTTCGCAGAGTCCGGCCCATACGGAATCCTGTCGCCTAGCCCCGCCATCCACTCGCTGCAGCGGTACTCCACCCGCCTGCTCTGCAGGCTTCAATGTATTCCATCTCTCCGGCGGGCACACCACAATGATTCGCTCAGCACCGGCTCGAGCAAAAGCCCGGACGCTGTGGCACATCACGGGAAGCCCCCCCAAAGGCGCTGCCAATTTATCAAAACCGGCACGCCTCGCGCTGCCGGCTGCCACGATGATGGCGCAGTACATCTTTCAGGAAAGACGCTTAGAAACCATAGCAGAAAGGACTTTGCCGGGAGCTCGCCCCTCCGTGCGAGCCTGCAGCTCTTTCATGACTCGCCCCATGTCTTTCTTCGTCGTGGCCGACAGCTCCGTCACCACGGCCTCCAGGATGGGCTCGATCTCCGCCTCCGTCATCTCCGCCGGCAAGAACCCGGCCAATACGGCGATCTCCGCTTTCTCTTTCTGCGCCAGCTCTTCGCGACCGGCTTCCGTATACATGCGTATGGAGTCTTCACGCTGCTTAATCTGCTTGCGAACGACATTGAGAGCCTCGTTTTCCGGCAATTCCTCGTGGACATTTCCTTTTGCCACCTGGACATTCTGCAACGCCGTTTTTAAACCGCGCAAAGCACCAAGAGCAACGGTATCTTTGCCAAGCATGGCTTTTTTTATTCCTTCTGCTATCTGCGTATATATTGCACTCATGACTCTGCTATTTAACCAGCTTTTATGCGCGGTGTCAATCCTCCCTTGGAGCAGTTCCATGCGCGATGTTAATGGCAGGCAGACCCGTTTTCTGGGGAATACCTGCCTTCCCTGTCCTCTCCGGTACCCCACTACCTCAGCGCCCTGCGGGCAACGGTTTGCTGTCATACTAACCGCGCTTTCCTTATCCTTAAAAACGCATGAGAAATGGGTTGAATGATCGCGGGGGAAATTTTATTGGGACACGTGTACATTTTCAGAGAGGAGGTGTGGATTGCACTTGACCTTTTGGAGAAAAAGTTGTTTCATATTGCGCCGACACTGCCAAGCCATGCTTGTTTCTCAGCTCAAGTCAAAGATACACCGCGCCAAAGTAACCCGCGGGGATGTCGCTTACGAGGGCAGCATTGAAATCCCGGGCGATCTCGTGGAGGCTGCCGGACTCTGGCCCGGCGAAAAAGTTTTGGTTGCATCCATCACTACCGGCAATCGTTTTGAAACCTACGTACTGGTAGGGCCTCCGGGAACAGGACAAATCATCGTCAACGGTGGGGCAGCTCATCTCATCAAGGCAGGCGAGCGTGTTGTCATCATGAGTTTTGCGCTTGATGACAAGCCCATCACCCCCAAGCGCGTTGTCTGCAACGAATTCAACGAAATCATCTCCTGACGGAGCCGGACCTTTACATTCTATCCATCTTACGCTACAATACGCCTCGTCATGATCCTGCAAGCCTCAATCTACATCATCTTTGCTGCGCTCCTTATCGTGAGCGCTTTGCTCCTGCTCGTCGTACTCATGCAGCGTCCCAAACAGGAAGGACTCGGTGCCGCGTTTGGCTCTCAGATGACGGATCAGGCATTCGGTGCCCAAACGACAGACGTTCTCAAAAAGGGGACCGTCCTTTTCGGCACGCTCTTCATGTTGCTCTCCTTCGTACTGGCTGTTTTGATGAACGCTCAGTATAAACGCGCACACTCCACCGGCCTCAGTACCGGCGAAGAGCAAGTGAAGCAAGAGGCACCCGCTACACCCGCTACACCCGCTACACCCGCTACACCTGACGAGCCCACCCCGGAGCAACAAACGACGGTTCCCTCCACGGCACCGGAAGCTCCCGCCGAGGCGCCGTAAGATTTTGCATGCCCTTTCTATGGACGAGCAAGTTGACCAGCTGCTTCTCAAGGTTCATCCGTCCGATCTTCCTCCCGCTGATGTACGACAGGTTCTGCTTGTCCTGAGTCAGTGTGCCGCCCGTTCCTTACCGAACTGCGGTACTGCCGAGCAGATCTTTCATGATGCATGGGAACGAGAGCAAGTGGAATCCACCTGTATCGGACTGGGACTTGCCGTACCGCACGCTCGCGTACCGGGCATCTGTCGCGCGGGGGTGTATGCTGCATTTAGCCGCAAAGGCATTCCTTGGCCGCATGAGGAAGCGCATCTCATCACGCTGCTCATCGTTCCTGCAGAAAATCCTGAAATTCACTTACTGCTTCTCTCCCGCATCGTACGCTGGCGAAAAGGACTTACAGAGGCGGAGGTATGCTCCCTGGCTGAATCACCGGACAAGCTGCAGGCCTCACTCGACGAAATTTTTGTTCTTTAAATCTGCTCTTCGAGCACGCTTTATTTCCTTTAAGCCAGGATATTTCTCTGCGCGGCGAGAAGTTCTTGCACACCCTTTTGCGCTAAAGCAAGCATCTGCGCCATCTCGTCTGCCGTAAATACAGCTTCCTCACCGCTACCCTGAACTTCAACAAATTCGCCATGCTCTGTCATGACGACATTCATGTCCACCTCTGCATCGCGATCCTCCACGTAACACAAATCAAGCAACGGTTGCCCGTTCAATTTACCTACAGATACAGCGGCAACAAGCTGTTTCATGGGATTCACCTCCCATACTCCCTGAGCTACGAGACGATCAAAAGCGAGGTGCAGAGCTGCTGCGGCACCGGTAATGCTCGCCGTTCGGGTTCCTCCATCTGCCGCGAGTACATCACAATCCACCCAGACTGTCCGCTCACCCAGAGCCTCCAGATCCACCACTGCACGCAAGGAACGCCCGATGAGGCGCTGGATCTCCACAGAGCGACCATCCACCTTTCCACCGCTGGCGCGTTTCTTACGGTCGCGGGTGGAATAGGGCAACATAGAATACTCTGCTGTGAGCCATCCTCCCGGGACACCCTGCACTTTCATCCAATGCGGGCGTTCCTCCTCCACTGTTACAGCACAGATGACTTTGGTATTGCCAAAGCAGGACAGCACAGAAGCCACGGCATTCGGGGCAAAATCCTTGCGTAATTCTATCACGCGCATCTCATTTTCCTTGCGTTGATCAATTCTTTCCATGCCGGTATTCTACCACGCCTGCCACCATCCTGACAAGCCTCAAGCCCTGGGCAAACGCATTAGGGAATGCGTTTGCCTATTTACGATTTACGAATTACGATTTACGATTTGGGGAATTCGCGCGCTACGCGCGGGGGAGCAGGGCCGTCGAGGGAGCGGAGGCAGATTGGACAACGCGTATGCGTTGCCCGCAGGGCGCCGAGGTAGTGCGGTACCGAAGCGTCAAAACGGATGATATGGCGAAATTTTATGAGCAAACGTGAGGGGGTAGTAGAAACGCATTAGGGAATGCGTTTGCCTATTTACGAATTACGAATTACGATTTGGGATGCTAGCGCGCCAGTGGCGCGGGATATGCAATGCAAAAGCATTGGTGGCGGGAGCAATCATGGCGGAGTGTTATGAGAAAAGCGGGCGGCGGGGCGCTGGGCGCCGGGCTGCGCCTATTTACGATTGACGATTGACGATTTGGGATGCTAGCGCGCCAATGGCGCGGGGTATCGTGAGGCTAAGTCAGGATACACGAGGAAGGCCAAGGCGACGGCAAATGGCGCACTGCGGGGTACAGCCGCGAGCCGGACAGAACATACGTCCCCACAAAACGAGACGCAGATGCAGTTTGCCCCACATCTCCGGTGGATAGAGAGCCTTCAGATCTTTCTCGACACCCTGCACACTGTGAGCCTCGCTGAGTTTCCATCTTCGAGCGAGACGGTAGATATGCGTATCCACCGGGAACGCCGGTTGTCCGAATGCCTGATTCATGACGACACTGGCCGTCTTATGTCCCACTCCGGGGAGGGCCTCAAGCTTTTCAAAGGTATCCGGTACCTGTCCGCCATACTCACGCACGAGTATACGAGCCATTTGCACGAGATGCTCCGCCTTGGAATCGGCCAAGCCACAAGTAGCGATTAGCTTGCGCACAGCCGTCGGTCTCATCTTCGCGAGAGCGACAGCATCCGGAGCCTTCTCGAAAAGCGCAGGAGTTACCTTATTCACACGAGCATCCGTGCATCTTGCGGAAAGCATCACTGCCACCAGGAGAGTAAAGGCATCTCGATGATTCAGCGGCACTTGAGGATCGGGTATACCGAGCTCCAATTCCTCCGCTATCATGTGCGCTCGCTCACTCTTGCGCATAAGTCATGCCTCCCTCCTTGGAGATGCCTATCACGCACGCTTAACGGCGCATCCCACTCAGGGGACCAAGAATTGCATCACCTTCCTGCGGCGTCGTTTGATTCCACGGCTTGGTCACATCCGAGCTTCCACGCGGCTCAACCACCTTGCGATTCGAAGGAGGTACAGGAGCCACAGCGCTCTCGCATGCAGTCATGACCATGGATGATGCCACCAAGAGCATCGTTATCCATCCGTATCGTGTGCCCATCATACTGTTGCTCGTTCCTTGCGGGTGTACGCTCGATCTGTTTCCCTTGCTTACAACCTCTAACTCCCCCGGTTCTCACGACCCAAGAGGAACCTTGCGGAAGACACGATCGCCGACTTCCGGCACCAGACCGTTCGGCAAGGTTTTCTCGTCGTACTCAGCAACGACCTGACCTCCGCTTACGCTCACAATGCGCAATGTCGCGATGCTTATCCCGTTGCGCTGGAGCAGAAGCTGCGTCTTGTCTCCGCTGTAGAAACCACTGTCCTGACCCGCTTGGAAGATAACGAAGTGCCACTGCGGATCGACAGCCGCGACAGTGTACTCATCGCCGTTTTGGCGGTAGCGCTCCATGAACAAATCATTTGCCTTGTTCTTGGCTGCAAGATCCACCTCCCGACTACCTACCTCCTTCTTCAATTCATCGGACTTGGCCTTGAAGGACTCATTTTCCTCCGCGAGCTTGGCATACTCCTCCGTGCCGCTTGTCACCTTGTTGTGCAGTAGTTCCGCTGCATCATCGAGGTCGGCATTTTCCAAGCCCGGCACATTCTGAATCTGGCGGCGTATTTCCTCACGTTCGTTCGTAAGCCCCTCACTATTGCTTTCCGCCTCCTTGATTCGGGACTGATAGGTCTCCATCTCGGTCTTATTCTCGGCAGCCACCCGACGTACGGCTTCCATGTCATCCAACGCTCTCTGAGTTTCATGCTGCTGGCTCTCATTGGACTTGAGCGCATCAGCCCGTGTTTTTGCAACCGTCGCCGCTTCAGCAAGTAAGTCCTTGTTCGCCGCCTCCATGCCTTCAGGATCTTCTCCCAGCCCCTTCGTCGCACTCACCAACACCTGCAGCGTCTTACCTTGCGAAGATGCGTAATGACATCCCAAAATCCCCGCCACCACGATTAAACCAAGTAAAATGTAGGTTACGATTTTCATACGGTATAGAAGTAAGTTGATCGTTTATTTATCTGCTTTTTCGCCGGCACGAACGGAGACGACCCGATCACCGGGCTGTACCACTTCGCCTGTCTTGAGAGTACTGTAGATAATGTCACAGCTGGATCGATTTCCCTCTACAACGGTTACGTTCATCTCGCAAATCTTCTGGTCCCCACGCATGACAGCCAAACGGGAGCCAATGATAACTCCGTCGTCGATACCTGCGTCAATGACAACGTAATCCCAATCCGGCTCGGCAATGACAACACCGGCGTTGAGTTTTTCCGGGGAGACGCGAGCCTTGCGTTCCTTCGCGAGACTATCCGCCGCTGCAATCTTGGCATCCAGCTCATCCTTTCTTTTGGCGAGAACCGCGATTTCTGACTCCTTTTGAGTGTTCTCGTCAACCAGCTGCAGCTTCTTGTCCTCGAGCATACGCAGATTTGCAGCCAGTGCAGCAAGCATCCCGGGGTCAGATGCATCCATGGGTTGCACTTCCAAACCATCTTTTTCCGATGCATCGTTCAGCGCCTTGAGCAAAGACTCATCGTTCGCCATCGCCGTCAGCAACTCCTGCATCTTCTTCTTATTTTCCTCCGTCTCACCACCCATGCTCTGCCACTCCTGGGAAAGTCTTTCTGCCTCACTCTTGTAACCCGCACTTTCTTCCTCAAGCTTGGCTTTCTGGGCAACAACTTCTTCCTTGCGCTGCTTGAGCCAATCGCCGCGCATCTTGGCGTACGCGGCTATCGTCTTGTCCACAAATATCTCTTTGTTCTTTGCGACGGCGTTATCAAACTGCGTCTGCAGCGCCGCTACTTCACCACTTGCCGATGCGATCCCCGTATGTGTTTTATAAAGCACAAACGCGCCCGCAGCCATGACAACGAGAGAGAGGATGGTAATAAATTTCCACATTGCCGGAAGTAATTTGGAGATGTACGGTAATCTTTTTATACCAGAACGCGAGCCATTGCAACTAAAAAATGGACAACAAAGGTTTTTTTTGTGGTAGAAGCTAACAAAAACCGCCTGCGTCCATCACGCAGGCGGTGCTTTCCTTCCCCGTCCCGTCCCGGCAAAAACGCCCTTTGCCGGGCAGCGCGAGACGAATTTTCGGGCAAGACCTCAAGCCTGACCGGCGGCTTCGCGAGCCTTGCGCTCCCGGGCAGCGGCGCGCATCGACATCTTGACGCGCCCTTTGTCATCGATACCGATACACTTTGCCGTCACGATATCGCCGACCTTTACGACGTCTTCGGTCTTCTGGGTACGCCCCTCGGCCAGTTCGGAGATATGGATAAGGCCATCCTTACCGGGCAACACCTCCATAAAGGCGCCGAACTCCTTTGTGGATACAATCTTGCCCTCATAGGTTTCGCCGACTTCAATCTCCTTGAACATGCGTCCGATGAGGAACAGAGCGCGCTCCACACCCTCTTGGCGATTACCGTAGATGCGTACCGTGCCGTCCTCCTCGATGTTGATGTCTGTCCCGGTTTCAGCCTGAAGCGCCTTGATGTTCTTGCCTCCCGGACCAATGAGTTCCCCGATGCGGTCCGCGGGGATCGAGGTTGTCTCAATGCGTGGCGCTTTCGGACTGAGCTGTTGCGGCGCAGGGATGCAGTTACACATTGTATCCAGAACCTCCATACGCCCCTTCTTCGCCAAGTGGATGGCATCCTCAAGAATCTCCAGCGGTATGCCGGGCAGTTTCAAGTCAAGCTGGTAGCCCGTCACTCCTTCCGCCGAGCCGCAAAGTTTGAAATCCATGTCCCCATAAAAGTCTTCCGACCCTATGATGTCCAACAATGTCTTGTACCGCTTTGGCACGCGGTCCCCGGGATTTTCGAATTCGGTGACCAGACCGACCGATATACCGGACACCGGCCGCTTGAGCGGGACACCGGCAGCCAGCAACGACATCGTGCCCGCACAAACGGAGGCCATGGATGTAGAGCCATTGGACTCCATGATTTCCGAGGAGACGCGAATGGCGTAGGGGAATTCCTCTTCACTCGGGACCACGGGAGCAATGGAGCGTTCGGCCAGCGCCCCGTGTCCAATCTCTCGGCGATTCTGTCCGCCGAAACGTCCCGTCTCGCCTACGGTGAAGGGCGGGAAGTTGTAATGCAGGATGAATCGCTTCTCATCCACCGATCCCGTATAGTTGTCCAGATACTGCTTCTCCTCAAGCGGCGCCAACGTTGCAAGGCACAGTGACATTGTCTCGCCGCGCGAGAAGAGCGCCGAACCGTGCACGACATCCGGAAGCACATTCACCTCTGCGGACAAGGGGCGCAACTGCTTGATGCCACGACCGTCCGCTCGTTTGTCGTGCTCCATGATCGAAATACGGAAGGCTTTCTTCTGGATGTACTCAAACACCTGCTCAACGTCGAAATCCGTGGCTTCCGGATGAGCCTGCTTGATGGCCGCCTCCACTTCGTCGCGCAAGGCGCCCACCTGCTTTTGCCGCTGGATCTTATTGGGGGCGTAGATAGCTTCCTCAATCCGATCCCCCGCAATTTGATACCCGATCTCGAGCAGCTCCGGCTTTGCAACGGTAAGCTCGTACTCGCGCGTCGGCTTACCGCACTGTGCTCGTAACTCCTCCTGAGCCGCGCAGATCTTTGCCACATTTTCCTGCGCTACATGAAGCGCCTTGATGAAGTCTTCCTCCGGCAATTCTTTGGCAGAACCTTCAATCATGATCACCTGATCCTTCGACCCCGCGTACACAAGATCCAAATCGGATTCCAGCCGCTGCTTATTGGTCGGGTTGATCACCAATTCACCATTGATACGGCCAACGCGTACGGCACCTACCGGCTCCGCAAAGGGGAGGTCCGATATAACGCAAGCTGCTGACGCACCATTGATGCTCAGAATGTCCGGCTCGTGTTCGCCATCCGCCGCCAGTAACAGGCTGATCACCTGCGTATCGTAAAAATACCCTTTCGGGAACATGGGACGCAGCGGACGATCCGTCATACGACAAGTAAGGATTTCCTTTTCCGTGGGTCTTCCCTCGCGTTTGAAATATCCTCCGGGGAATAAACCGGCTGCTGCTGCCTTTTCTTTGTACTCCACCGAGAGGGGGAAGAAGGTCTGTCCCTCCTTGATTTTGGTTGCACTCACCACAGTAACCAGTACAACCGTATCCCCACAACGCACGGTGACGGCGCCGTCTGCCAACCTCGCTATTTTACCTGTTTCAATGACGATGGGATTGGCACCCACGGCACACTCTACTTTGTGTATACTCATTTTTTCTTCTTTTGTTCGTTTGCTTCTGCGACGGTTCCTCTCTGCACCGCGGGGGAGCGAAACCGTCAGTTCTTCCCTTTGGTCGGTACAGCACAATTTGCTCACCTACCCCTCGGAAAACACACAGCTTACGCAAGGAGCTGGAGTATTCTACACGATTTTCTCTCAATAAGCAAGCCTGTAAGTGCGTACTGGTCGACAAAAATACGGAGAATCTGCAGCAAATTGCGCCCCGGAGAAGACACGGGGCGCCTGGCGGCGCCTATTTACGATTTACGATTTACGATTTCGGGGAATTCGCGCGCTACGCGCGGGGAAGCGAAAGCGCCCGACGGTCCCGTATAGGGCGCACGCGAAGCGGGCGGGAAAGTCAATTATAATTTTGAGAGCATT
>CANQSY010000011.1 GCA_947626635.1 uncultured Akkermansia sp. | reverse complement strand
ATACAGTCCGCCGACCACCAGATCGTGAACGCGGGCGGCGAAATCGTCCTTACGTCGGCTCAGGCGATCACGTTCCGCGTGGGACGCTCCTCCATCAAGATCACGGAGGGCGGCATCGAAATGACAAGTGCGTGCGGCAAGGTGCTCAACTCGGGAGCCTATGCGGCGTACAATCCTGACGGGAAACAGCAGACCGAGCACCTCATGGGCATTAAAACCGGAGGGCTCCTGGGCGGCAGGATTCGCATCGACGGCAGCGGGGTGAACATCAAGGGCCCCTACATCAGCAACCTTGCCACCAATGTCTTCATGGCGCAGACCTACCTCGGTTCCACGTTCATGGTCACGGATCTCAGTGCGAGTCTCGTAGCGCCGAAAACGACGATAGTCGGCGGGGCGGCCGTCCATGACACCGTTTTCAATGGCGCCCTCAACGTAGCCTTTTCGATGTTTGATGCGAAGAACCTCCTTGGCACCTCCCTCATCTACTGCGATGAATTGCAGGATGGCAATCGCGTGTATGGCATATCCAGCTCAGATTTGTTGGGCAGCGCAGCCGGCGGCATCGTCAAGACCATCACGACCGTTACCGGACTGGTCGGCAACATCATGGACGGCAACATATCCAATCTTCTAAGTCCGACAGGAAGCATGGTGAAGATGGAACCTGCCACCCTCACTCTGTCATCTCCGACCTACCTGAACTATGCGGATGAACATGTCACCGTTAATACTCCCATAGCCGGCTTTATTGCCATGGGCGAGCGAAGCAGCGTTTCCGGCGGAGCCCTCACGGTAGGGAATTTGACCTCAAAAGCGGATATGGCCTTAAGCGGGGTAACGTGGGTAGGCGCCATGGCGATTGGCGGAGGCGCAGGCACGATAATCGGTGCGACGCTCCAGGATAAATTCGGCAAAGGGAATGAAACGACAGACACCTATACAGTGGCATTCGGCAACAAGAAACCGAAAATGAAATGCCGAGACTCGAAGGTGGCTACCGCACCGATGACCATTATAGGTGGGGTTGGTTTAGCGATAGTGGGACAGGCTATAGCGGGGGGGTTGTTGGGGGCCATGGGAGGAATCACAAAATTGCTCAAAGGAGTATCCAACCTCTTCTTCCTGGGTAAAGAGCACATCATCGTCGGTAACAAAACAGTGAAACAACTGAACGAGGAAGTCCTTGCCTTAGGACGTAAGAAGACCATCCTCTCCGTAAACGACCAGACGGTAACGAACAACAATACAACGGCAACACAGAATAACACCGCCATGAACGCTAACGCTAACTCCCTGCAGTACCAAACGCAAATTATTCACAGGGTAGGCAGCTTCGTCAGCGACACCAATGCGACAATTACCCTCGATAATACAGAAGCGTGTGAAACCACCGTCAGGGCACAAGCCACAAGCTCAGGAGCCCTGAATATGCAGAATGGTGTGAATATACAAAACTAAACAGTCGAAAAACAACGATGTCCTGGGACGGAAAACAATTTGGACGACCGCTTGTCATGCTCCTGCGGGATGACATGGAGGAGCTGTGCAAAGAGCGCGGCTACAAGATGGGGGCAGAGCTGGATGAGCTGCTGCCGAAGGATCGGCGAGTGAGCGCTTCACTGGCGTTGGCCTTGCTGATGCACAACGGGAAATCGGAGGCGGCGGCCAACCTGCTGAGCTATGCCATAGTGCCCAGGGTGGGGGTATGGTGGTGCTACTTATGCTACCGTTTGGTGGCCGAGGACATTGAGAAGGATAAGGCGAAGGATGGATTGACCCCCAAGGAAAGATTCGAGAAAGAACAGGAGGAATTGGTAAAAAAACTCACGGACACGTCGGACGTGGATGCCATGGTGGAGGCGCGAAAAAAGGAATTGGAGGCACAAGTGAAGGAGCTGGAGGCAGCTGCACGTGAGCAAAAATACCTCAACCCGGTGGAACGCATCAAGCTCAAGCTGGCGGTTTTGCAGAGGGAGTACGCTGAGTTCGAGCAGTCTCTGCCCCCCGGAAGCATGGGGAACCCCAACGGTCCCATCGCCATGGAATCGACCATCAACAGTATTTTGGAGCAGGCGAAAAGCAGCATGAATGCCTACCTCGACACGCTCCAACACGACCGACAAATGGTGGCAAACGCGGTCAAAGACGACGATCCCATCTTCCGGGCCGTCGAGCAGAAGGTCGGCGCGGTGAAGCCGCAGATCGACCAAGCCATGAACAAGTACTTCCCGCTCAAAATACCCGGATTGCCGCCGCGACCGACGGCTGCGGAAAAGGGGAAGGCGGTGGAAGCCGCACTGCGCTGGATACTCGTTCCGAGCGATGACAACGGGAAACTGGCTTGCGAGGCTGCCTTAGCGGCGCAGGATGGTCCCGAAGCCATGCTTGCCTACTCCGCCTTCTGGAGCTCCACCAATCTCAAAACAGAGACCGGCATTGCCCCGACAAACATAGGACTTCCTCCCCTGGGCATCAGCAAAACGCTCATGCAGCTCGCCTTGATGGAAGGGGGAACCATGGACTACGACAAGCGCTACGAAGAGTTCTTGCGTCTGGGCATCGAGTGCGCGGACGGCACCTGCACGTGGGATGAATACGGTAACCCGGTGCGTGCTGTCGAAAAGAAAAAAAAGAAAAACGCCCCCGACGACAGCGTCTTTAAGTCGCGTTTTGGGTTCGGCAGGGAAGAACATTCGCAATCATGAAGACAATCGTACACAGACTGAGCCTGTTTGTCCCGGCGGTTTCTCTGCTGGCGGGATGCTCGTGGTTTGTCAGCAAGCCGCTACCGATCTGTGTAACCGATGAACGCAACAAGCCCGTGCGCGGCGACACCGTGGATATCTACGCCGTGCGGGGTGAAAATGAACTGCGCCGCCAAACCGTAACCCCGGTGGATGAATACTTCAGCACGTTGGGACGCGCTTCACGTCCTTCCGTGATATGGCGTTGCTATCTGGACGATGGCCCCCGGCAAATTTTGTGGGATGATTCGTGGGAGATGCGTGCGTGGCACCGCTACGGGGCGGACAGAGCCCTTGCCGTGACCATGCGTCCGCCGCGTACCACGACCGATAGCGCAGACTCGCGTCGCACCACTTTCTCTCTGGCTAAAAAGGATTACCCGCGTGGCACGAAGAGCCTCATCCTGCACGTGACGGATGCCGGCCCGGTGGTCGAAGCCTCACGCACCCAACTCATCAAACCGAAGGAAAAATAAAACTATGCCGACCCCCATCATGATCACCACCGGAGTTTCTGCCACGGGCGACATCGTGACAGGCACAGCCGTCAACTTTTTGGTGCACGGGCTTCCGGTTGCAACCCTGACCTCTCCCGTTGCCGGACCCATGTGCGCGGGCGTCCTCTCGGTCTCGACAGCTGTCAACAAACTGGTGCATGGACTACCCATGGCCAACATCACCTCGGTAGCGACGGGGGCGAACCCCATCACGGGCGTGCCGGTAACAACAGCGGCTGTCGTCACAACAGGAATCAACTATATCTGCTAATCATGAAAAAAGCTATTCAAAGAGTGGGCGTGATCATGGGTGTGTTGCTCGCGTTAACCGGGTGCAGCTCATCGGCGCCGAAGAAGTTGGAAATCAACATAGCGTATGATCCGGTGACCATTGAGAGGCTGCGGGTGTTTCCTACCGTGGAGGTGGATATCGTGGAAGCGAATGAAACGATGCTCAAGCAACTGGAGACTACCTCCATCGATGATTATTTCGACCCGGACAACATGCTGCGCGACTCCTTGCGACATAAAACTTTCTACTTCGGCGAGGAAGATCACGAGTCCAAAAAACTCGAGAAGAGTGATAAGATTTGGGAAACGTGGATTGACAAACACGGAGCAAGCCATGTGGTGCTCTTTGCCAATCTGGCGCGCGATGGAGCCAAGGGTCCGGATATGCGCCGACTCACTCTCCCCCTGGCTAAGGGCCGCTGGAATTCCGACGAAATCAACGTGAGCATCATCCCGGCCGGCTTGATGCTGCAAACCCCTATGAATCCTGAAGATTAATTATACATCACGACGACCATGTACCAGAATCTACCAAGCTTGAGTTGGACGGAAGGCTTGTTCCTGCGTCCGCACCATTTCCAGCAACAGCACCATCAACTCGCTGTAGCCCGGCGGAGCGACCGCACTCTTGCTCTGCCTTATACCTATGGGGTGATTAGCCTGGAGTTGGACAAGACGGCTCTGGAGAACGGCTGCTTCCGCCTCAAGAAGCTCCAGGTCATTTTGCCGGGTGGCGTGGAGGTGGATATGCCGGAAAACAGCCGAGCTGATGATTTGGATCTGACCGCTGAAATCAGCCGGAGCTCTCACATCACGATCTATGCTGCACTTCCCCCATTGCGCGAGGGCGAGAGAAACGAGGATGAAAATGAGACGGACGGAGTGCGCCGTTACGAGCCCTATTCCCGGGAATGCTATGATGAGAATGCCGGCGGCAATGAACAGCCCGTCATGTTCCGCCGTATGCGCGTCTTGCTCTCCTGCAAGAACGACGAACTCCCCGGCTACGAGAAAATGCCCATACTCCGATTGGAGTGTCGTCGAACCAGGGACGGCAAACCTGTTTTGGCGCCGGATGCTCAGTACGTCCCGCCGGCGCTCTGTCTGTCGGCCGTGCCCATGCTGCACAGTCGACTGGAGGCTCTGTGCACGCACCTCGACCGGGTTGTTCAAAGTATCGTGGCGACTCTGCGGCAGCGTGAGCTGCAGGATCAGCCGACCCTTCGTCTTGAGAAGATGACCAAATGCGCGTTCGTGCGCTCAGCTGTTGCAGGTCTGCGCGCGATGATGGCATGCGCGCATGTGACGCCTGTGGCGCTCTACGGTGAGCTGGGACGCTTGCTGATGCAGCTGTCGGCTTTTTCTCCGCAGGAGGACGTTGCGGCGCCTCCTCCCTACCGCCACGATGATTGTTTGCCTCAATTTGAGGAGGTGATAGATGGTATTTACCGACTGACGCGGACGGAAGCGACGGAGTGGTGCGTACGCGTCGATCTCACCTACCGGGAGGCCGATGCCGCATGGCATGGCGCCATACAGCCGGAGTGGCTCGACAGCGTCCGAGCGGTGTACGTGGGAGTTCTCAGTGAAGAGTCCCCCCGTCGCGTCGCCGATTTGGTGGAGGCCGGCGATGTCTTCAAGCTCACGGCAGGTTCGCAAGCTACCAAGCGCGTGCGTGGGGTCCACCTGCTGGAGGAACGACTTCCCTCGCCGCTCCTCCCGGCCGGCGGGAATCGTCTGTGGTTCCGCTCAGACAAGTTGGGGAGCGATTCCACCTGGCAGGATATCTGCGAGGAGAAGCAATGCGCTCTTACATGGAGCGAAAAAGTGCTGCCTCATACGCAGGCCGAACTTTACCTTATCCTTTCCAAGCCTCAATAACGACAGATGACACTCTACGAATTGTTTCACCCTTTGGTCACATACATGGTGGCGAGCCGCTACGAGGCAGCCTCCGGTAAAGGCCCTGAAATGGATGTGCTGCTCGGGCATATCATGCGCGAGCTTTCGGCGATTCGTAAGACGGGGGCGGTCTCGACCGATGTGGCGGAAGGAATGGAGGATGCGTGCAAGTACACAGCGTTCTACATCGACTACATGGTCCATGAGGGGAAGTTCCCGTACGCGCGGGAGTGGCAGGACCTCGGACGCAGCCTTTACAATGAGCTGGCCGGTGATGAAAAGTTCTTTGATTATATGCGGCAGTGGTTGGTTGAGGACACGCCCCTTGCGCGGGATCACCTGCGGTTGATGCATGCGATGATAGCCAGTGGCTTTTCCGGGGCGCTGGAGCGGCGCGGCGTGCAACTCGAGGAACTCGTGCGAAGTGCGGCCGAAAAAATCAACTTGCCCGACGAAGAGCAGGCCAAGCATTCTTTGTTGGAATCTCAGGGAGAAAAATCACTGGCTCGTCGGAAGCCTCGTCGACCTGTCCTGGTAGCCGGGTTGGTGACCTGCGTCTGTGCCGCGATACTCATTGGGTCTGTTTTCTTCTACCTCCATACGTACAGGGAGGCGACTCTGGCTCTTTGGCAGGTGCTCGATAAGACGGGAGAGTATATCAGAATGGAAGCCGTCCTGCACGCTCAGAACTCCGACAGCATGGTCGTGAAGGGGGTCAATTTGGACAAGTCTCCTGCCGAGCGTTCGGACGTTGCCCGGGAGAAGGAGACGGAGTCATCTCCCTTGCCCGCGGATGGTGCGGAGTATGCCGATTCCCCCGAAGAGGAGTCCCCTCCCGAATCGCGCGATGCTACGGAACATACGTCGCGCACGCCCGAGGAAGAACCGCACGTGCTGCCTGAGTTGCCGCAAGAATACCCGGAACAGCTTGGAGAGGAGGAAAAAGAGTCATGAGCATGCCGTATGAACCCTATTGTGCCGTAGCCAACGTTGCGCCGCCGCCCCTGAATGATTCGTCCGTCGTGTCCGGCTCAGGCCCGAGCGCGGCGCCGGATTCCCTGATGCCGGGATGGATGAGTGAGATGACGATGATGGATTGGGTGGTTGTGGCGCTGGTGGCGCTTGCCGCGCTCATCCTGATCTACGTGGTGGTCCGTGTGCTGCGCAGGAGAGCTCAGTTGCGCAGCATGGTGAACACCATGCGCGAGGATCTGTTGCTGCGCCGGGAGCTGGCAGCCATGGCGGCCGGTAAGGATCTGAAGGCGCAACAGCGCGAGCAATACCTGCGTACGGAAAATATCCGCATGGATTTAGCCGCCGCCAAACACACCATGGAGGAACGGGGCTTATCCCCGAGCAATACGGGATCATGGCTTTTGCTCGGTGAACCGGGGTCCGGCAAGAGCCGTCTCATGGAGTTCGGCGGTATCCGATATCCGGCCGGCATCAATGATTTTTCCCTCGCGAGTGAACCTACCTCCACCTTCAATATGTGGCTGGCGGATAAGGGGATGGTTTGGGATATCGGCGGACGCCTTTTCCTAAGCCGCTGGGGTGGACGCCAGGATCACGAATGGCAGACATTCCTTGCCGGTTACAAGAAAATTTTTAAAAACAACCTGATCAGGGGAGTGGTCCTGACGATTCCGGCGGATGCGCTCCTGCTGGACCCCGCAGAACTGCGAGATCGCAAGGTATCGCTCATCGCCGAGGAGATGCGAGCGCTCAGTCGCACGTGCGGGGTGTACTGCCCGGTATGGGTCGTGATTACGAAGTGCGACCAGCTGGATGGTTTCTCAGAGTTCTTCTCCCTCCTCCACGAAAAGGATGCCGAAAAGCCCCTCGGTTGGCAGAATCCGTCCCCGGAGCAACCCTTTGACCCCTCCGTTGCCGATAGAGGCTTTGATGAGTTGCTGGAACACCTCAGGACGCTCCGCGCCTCCTTCGCTCTCAACGAAAGTGTGTGGGAAAAATGTGCCGCTTCCGGCGGACGCCGTGACGATACGGCTATCCCCGTGTATCTGCTGCCGGAGGCTTTCGCACGCATGAAGGAAAACCTCAAGCGGTACCTGGCAGGTATTTTCACTCACGTCGAAAGTAAGAGGAACGCTCGGGGACTCTTCCCGTTCATGGGCGTTTGGTTCACGGCAGCCTTGGATAAGCCGGTGACGACCATGGAGCGGGTGATGTTCCACAAGGATGGCAACCGTCTCAGTCCCGTCGTTCTCCCGAACAGCGGCGAAGATATTTCCCCCGTGCCCGCTGAGCAACCCGGGGGCGATGCCGTCGCGGATCTTGTCTCCGTGCGCGAGAAGATACTCTCCCTCGCTTCTCCTCGCCATTATTTTACAGCGCACCTCCTGCAGCACCTCGTGTTGGGGTCCGGCAATCGGAGCGATTACACGGATGCTGCGGCGCGCAGAATGCGTCGTCCGTACTGGGTCGGCGCCGCTTCCTTGCTCGCCCTGGCCCTTCCTCTGGTATTGTGGTCGGCACTCCATCGCGAAGATCTGAAGCGCCTGGCGGATCGTCACGTGGAATTTTGGTCGAAGACGCATCAACTTTTTGTAGGGGGAGCCATTCATCATGCCCCCTTGATCGCGGCGGAGAAGGACAGACAGATTTCGCTCACGGATGTCCCGGTCCCCGGCACGCAGGTTTCCCGACGAGAGTACCTCTACAATCTGGATAATATGTCCACGCTTTCCACGGATCTGCCGATGTTCTGGCGAGCGGCGTCCTGGGTGACAGACGGCGAGGCGTCAAGTATCCTGCTGGAAAAGCATAAAAAATTCATCGATAAAGCCGCCGTGGTTTGCATGCTGGTACAGCCTGTTGTTGATTCTGCCAGAGCGGTGCTTACCTATCGGGCGGAACATTATAGCGCCGGGCATCACCCGTGGACCGAGGATGATACAAAATCCCTCGCCGCGCTCATGCGCATTACCAACTACGGGATTCACCTGATGAATGGTCAGCGCATGTTGGATGACATTGTGTATGCCGATATGGTGAACCTCGGCAGCTCCCCCAGCCAGGAGGCCGCCATCAAATCCCTCTGGAGCGCCAGTACAGCCGGCAATAAAACCATCATGGAGATGAGCATACTCAATGGCTACCTCAAGCCGGTGTCCATGGAGGCTGCTCAGGCTATTACCTCCGGCGTAGCTCTCTACACGGAGGCGCTCAATACCATGGAGATTTACCCGCAGTTCAATTATTTGGCCATGCGACGCTTCCTGGAAAGGCTGAGCCGTATGCAGAAGCTGCAGGCCGATATGAAGCGCCGCGAGGCCATGTTCCGCGATGCTGTACGCGATGAGGACCCGGAGCGTATGCATGCGTGCCGCGACGAGTGGAAGGGTATCTATGAAGAGGCTTTGAAACTCCAGCAAAGTCTGTTGGAGGATGAGCGCTACCTGGGAATTGCCTCGCAAAATTCGTTGCGAGAATGTGTGGAAAAGATGCACGCCCGCATGCATGCCGAGATGGAAAGGGATATCCATCTGTTCGATGATTTGGGTAAATACCTGGGTGACTCAGAAAACGCGGTGTTCCTCCGTAACCAGGTGATCGCTCTTCACAAGGCTATCAGTGATAAAATCCCCCGGATCGCTCAGGAGTGCGATTCCTTGCCGGAGGACGTCTGCGCCTTGTGGGATCGACGCAAGGAAGATGATGCCGCCGGTCTTCGTCCGTGGCAGCGCTTTATGGCGTATGCCAAATCTCTCCACGGCGTTTTGTACTACCCGCTGCCGGCCGGGGAGCCGGGCGAGTCCTTCCATCGCCGCATTGCGCGCGTGAAGGATGTCAAGAAACGCTACGATGAGGCGGTGTCCGCGCTCACTCAGCAAGGGGATTCCGAGCTGGGCGCTTCCTGCTGGGAGCAAAACTGGCTCATTCTCACCAACCGGGCGATCCTGAATTGGTTCCGTATCGTCCCTCTGAGCAATACCGAGGTGATTCCCGAGGAGCAACTTCCCAAAACGCCGCGCAAACTACCGGCTATCCCATACACCCGCGCCGGCAAATACACGCTCAATCCCCACTACGACCCCGACACCGTCAATTCGCGTATTACTGACCTCAATGAGCTTTCTGCCTTTGTGCATGACCACCTGGCTGCGGGTAAGAGTCGTGATGATGAGCAGATCAGTCAGATGGTTGATCTATTGGATGAAACATGCCGTCATTTCCTTCTGGATTACGTGATGTACTGGACGGATGAAATACCGGCCCATTACAAGATTCAAGGCATTCGCACATGGGCCCAATTTGTTGAAAGTGGAGATGTCTTCTTCACAGCAGATGTGTCCGGCATGCTCTACGAGATCAATGATCTGATGTACAGAGCCCTCTCAATCCCCTGCCTGCAGGATAAGGAGCTTTTCCCTGACGTGCCCGCCCGACTCGAGGAAATCAACCGCGCCCAAAAAGGTCTCACGTCCGAGGCCCGTCGCAGTTTCCTGCACTCAGCGGATTTTATCAGCCGTCTGGATACTTCTCCCTCCAAGGCATGGCAGACGCTCATGAGAATGCCTGTTGAGGAGCTTTTCAAGCAATTCTGGGGTTCATGGTACGCCGATGAATCCGACGCGACCTTCCTCTGGTGGAATGATTACCTGAGCAACGGAATGCGTCTGCTCAAAAAAGAAGCTGCTGACGAGCTGAGCGACAGTGTGCGCGGTTGCCTTCCGCTTGCGTCCATGTTCCCGCTGTGTAACACCCCGATGCGGCGACCGGAGGAAATCCTCTCTTCCTATGACTTGGAAAATCTGCAGGAACGACTGGAAGGCCTCTCCGGTCTGTCGGATGCGAAACAGGAGGAGGAGATCGCCAAACAGGCAGGTTTGCGCAACATCCCGGAGGAGAGCGCTGCTCTTCGACTTCCTATGCCGAGGCAGCGTCAGAAGGCCTGGGCGAAGGTGTCGGATGTCGTTCAGTTACTGGCCAACCCCGAGCTGCCGCTCACGGCTGCGATTCTTCTTCCCCCGGCTGAAGTGAGGTCGGCGTCAGTCAGCGGGGAGGACGGGAAGAGTCGCTTGCTGCCCGTGGGAAGACGCTACCCGTATTTCCGTGTGATGCGCGATGGTGAGGCCCTTTCCTCACTCGTGAATCTGAATCGTGACAACAAGGAGGATATAGCGCTCACGTCCGGTCCGATACCGGCGGAGGCGGGAAATCTCCAGTTCCAATTTTTCCGCAGGGCAGGGGATTCCTCGCCGGACTGCACCGTGAATCTCTCCGGCAGCTGGTGCGCGATCAATCTTTACCTCCGTTCAGGAGTGGTATTGGGCGATGATAAAAAGACGGCGTATGTACCGCTTATCTTCCGCGATAAGGAAGGATACAGCTGCCTGTTCTGGGTGGGCGTGCGCTTTAATCGCGACATGATTTCTCCCGGTGAATGGCTCAATGCGACTGCGTTTGATGAGAGCCCGACGACTCCGGGAGATGGTGCATTTTCTGCAGAGAAGGAATTACGCAAAGTATTCCGCAAGGCTTTCCTCACGGAGCGCAGTCTGCCGCGTGCCGTCTCGTCGGCCGACCGTGAAGAGTTGCAGCGTTCGATTCAGTCATTGCTGGGTAAGACGTACTCAATGGCCTTTGAGGTTGTGCTCCCCAGCGCTGTGGCGGAGCCTCAGGAGGAGCGCATACGTGCCGCTGCGCTTTACCCCTACTTTGCCGTGGGATCGGCCAACGGCAGTTCGGGTAAGTTGCGCGCCGTCCCGGATGCTACACAAACGGCGTCGTTGCTTATCCCGGGCAAGGAGAAGCTGCTCTTGCGCCTCTATCGCCATGCGCAGGATGAGTTTTCTGCTATGTATGTCCAGCACCGGGAGTCCCTCCTGGATTACGTTATCGCTCACGCTACGGAATATTCGCCCGTTTCCGGTTATCTGACGGTGCCCGTATCTGTCTCGTCCGGTGGCGGTTCGATGATCTACACGCTTTACCTGCGCCCCGTTCTGAAGGTATATGCCGATGATGGGCTGCTGCCGGAGGATGGGTCCGGCGGGCTGCATGTTGATTATCCTGATGAAGATCTCCCCCTGTAATTCTTAACCCTGAAACTTAGCACTCACACAACCATGAATGACCAACAACTTCTCGAATGGACGACGCCGATTGCCGGAGCCATGCCGGCCGGTGAAAATCTGGAATACGACCCCCGCATGGCGGAATTGGAAGAAAAAATGGCGGGACAACCCGAGCGGACCATGGGCGACTCCGTGATTCCTGCCGAACCTCCCGACTACAGGAAGATTGAGAAAGCAGCCGCCGAGCTGATGCACGAGAGCCGGGATCTGCGTATCGTTGTCATCTGGACGATATCTCGCCTGGCCAATGCAGGGGTGAACGGCTTGCTGGAGGGGTTGAAGCTCATAGCCGCCCTCAGTGAAACTATGTGGGATGATCTGCTGCCGGTCCCGGACGATGGCGATGTGCAGGAACGCATCAGCGCACTCACCCGCCTGTCGCCGGCTCCGGGAAGTTTTGATGCGGATCGTTCTGTGCCCAAACTGTTGCTCGAAGTCCCCTTGACCAATTCGCCTCAGTTGGGGTCATACGGGCTGAGAGACGTGAATGAGGCGCCGGAAGGGAGCGATGCCTCGCGCACGATCCATGCGGCGTTGCGCGACACTCCCGAGGAGAAGAAAGCGCTCCTGCTGCACGATCTCGAGGAGAGTCTTGACCTCCTGAAGCAGATCCGTGACGTGTACGCTGCTCATAATCAGGGGACGCCGGACTTTAGCATGCTGAGCGATATGCTCAAGCAAATGCAGATCTTTCTCACCGTGCAGAACTCTGTCACCACGGCCCCGCTTCAGGAGGTCGTCCACACAGATTCTGACAGTGCGGACAAAACCACCCAAGCGGGTTCATCGGTACAGACGGTCCCCGCGCCGCAGAATACCCCGGTGTTTTCCTCGACCGGAGCGGATGCTCAGGTCGGACGAGCCCAGATGGTGCAGCTCATGCACCAGGTGAGCGATTGGTTCAAAAAAAATGAGCCCTCCAGTCCGGTCCCGTACTTCCTCCAACGAGCTATTCGCTCGGTCGGCGTGAGCTATATTGACCTGGTGGCGGATATTGACCCGAGTTCCATGGAGCGGGTGCTCAACGTGCTCAAGCCCGACGTGAAACGCGAGAAAACGCCCGTGAAATCTGAAACGTCTCCGACTCCCGCCTCCTCTCCCTCTCCGTCTCCCAAGGCGGAGGACGAGTATTTCTCCCCCTTCGGCGGATGAGATGATGATTCCGTCACGTGCGGAACGCGGCTGTTGACGCCTCACGCAGCGATCCCATAAATTCCGCTCCGCTATTGCTTAGCATTCCGCGCTCCGCGCGCGAATTCCCTGAAATTGACTCAGCGCCGCCCCATCGGCGCTTCGCCCTTCGGGCAAAAGCTGCGCTTTTGTCCAACCTGCCTTGCAGCCGCCGGCAGTCTTGTAATTCGTAAATCGTAAATAGGCGCCGAAGGCGCCCTGGTCCCTTTCCTCCTATCACCCCTTCATCATTTCAAAAATTCCGCTCCGCACCGGCTTTGACGCTTCGGTACCGCACTACCTCAGCGCCCTGCGGGCAACGCATACGCGTTGTCCAATCCGCCTCCGATCCCTCGGCGGCTTTGCCTCCCCCGCGCTCCGCGCGCGAATTCCCCGAAATCGTAAATAGGCCGCCTCCGGCGCCCAGGCGTGATTAGTACTGCTCGTCTTTGGCGAAAAAACGATCAATTTCGACGAGAGCATTCTCCGGAGAATCAGAGGCGTGGCAGACATTGAGCATGCTGTTGGTGCCGTAGTCGCCGCGAATCGTCCCCTTTTCAGCCTTTTGGGAATTCGTCGGACCAAGAATGTTGCGTACACGTGTGACAACGCCGGGTCCTTGAAGGATGACAGCTATGACCGGGCTGCTCTGCATGAACGCCGATAGTTTGGGGAAAAGAGGCTCCCCTTCAATGACGAGATCGAGAATGTGCGCATAGTGCTCGCGCAGGATCTTGTCGTCCAACTGCATCATTTTGATTCCCCGCAGAACAAAGCCTTCGGCGAGTAATCTTTGCAGGATAACCCCCGAGAGATTCCTGCGTACACAATCCGGCTTGAAAAGTATCAGAGTTCGTTCTTCCTGGTTCATAGGCATTCTGCTAATGTGCGATGTGTTGCCTCGTTCATACTCCTCCTCCCCTCTGTTGTCAAGGAAAAACCTATACGGCTACCGCGTTTGTGAATCGCAGGGGTAAATGCAACATTTTATGTAACTTGTCGCATTTAATTTTGTGATCCACAATGAGCTTGCTTGGGTGAAATACAAGTGGTACCATAGACACATGAGACTAGGTGTAGCCAACGCTTCAAGGAAAAACACTCGGCATTCGCAGAGAGGGAAGCGGCTTGACGTTGCTTCTAAGGCAATGGGGAAAGGGGGGGAAAGGAAAAAGATCATATGTGAGGGGAGTGGGATTTCCAAGCTGGATGCCCGGGTTATTGTAGGGCTGATGAGGGAGCCATTCCGCCCCAATGAGGCAACAATAGAGGCACGAAAACCGGGCGAGCCTATCAAATGGCTCGTCTCTTAGCCGAACCAAGAAAGGGCTCATCAATCGGAATACGCAAAGGCAGCTAAGAATCTTGCGAAGTGCACATCGTTCTTAAAAGATTGTCGATAGGATGAAAAAGAGGGAATATCCATTGAGCCGATTAGACATCAGCCCTTCGAATGGTTTAGATCTGGATGAACGGAGTGCATTGGAGCATTTTTTCGGTAAAAATCAAGAAGAAGCTGTTGCGTTATTCGAGGAAGATTTCGGATACTATGCAGAGGATTTGACCTATATGGGTAATAGAGCTTTCTTTTATTATTTGGGTTCAGTAAAATCATATCTTGAGAGAAACGAAGATCAATTTGAGCCATCAGATTATGAAGAAATTGCTTATGACTTATTAGGAGTTTTCCTGGGTAAGAAGGAAGAGATACGGGAGCCGAACGAGTACTATCATTGGATTGTCTCTTTTGTAATCAATCATCTGAATAAAATCATTAGTGGTGACAATAGTTGGGTTGTGAGTCCTGGACTCACCTCAGAAAAGAAACTCAGGAGCCTAATCAGGCGATGGGGTGAATTAGGACTCCTCCATTCGCGCTGATAGTGACATGCCGGACGATGCTGGAACGAATATCACGGAACCTTTACATGGATTGGAAAGCCATTCGATAGCAGAGCATACTAAAAGTATACATCAAAACTTATGAAATTATATCTGATTGTCCTTTTGTTCTTATGGGGCGCATGCACAGGCTCAGCTGTAGAAGATGCCCAGAAGCGTATTCTTGCTCTTCATTCGGAAGGTGGGATGGCTGTGACTCAGCAGAGTGCTACTCAAGAAGGTGGCTTTGAGTATCATGTAACAGCGCTTAAAAAGACCGATTCTCAAATTGAGGAGAAAAACATTCGATTTGTCAGCAAGATCGATTACAAAGACGGGTATGCGAATAATGATTACGTCATTCTGACCAATAACGGAGGTGATATCGAGGAGCTGGCGTGGCTTATCATTGATACTCAAAAATGTCGGGCAACCGAATTCCAAATACCGATACGGGAAATTAATAAAACGGAGGTATTTCATTATACACAAACAAGTTATATCACAACAACAGGAGGGTGTTTCCAACGAAAGCTTGTTGTTTGGCATCAAAATGATTGGGAAGGAGGGGAACAAGTCATCTGTCTTCGACTCGGAGATAGTGTTCCTAACCGATGCCGTATTCTTTGGGAATATGATACTAGAGAGGATAAATGTTTTCTCAATGAAACCGTAGTCAAGCAGAATAGCGAAGATTCCTCATGGACTGATCACACGACTGTAACAGGAGAGGAGAAAATGAAGAAAACCGTAGTGCCGGTTACGTCAGATTCTGTTATTTACCAAAGAAAATGATGTATTTCGAATGATGAGAGCGTTCATTCATGTGGTTATCATTCTGCTGATGGTTGCCTATGTGGCGAGCATCAGCATGTATCATGTGCGGATGACGAAGACAATGGACGGAGCAGGGGGATATTATCCTGTGTCTGCGCAAGTAGAATTGAGCCAGAGCGACGCTAGGAAAACGATCGACATACGCTGTGTTCTTGCGTACACCGATTCGAAATACACTTTTACGCCGGTAGGAGGACTCACACAAAAATTAGAGTTGAAACGATGGGCGCAAACTCGAATGGGGCAGGAAGTCAGGCTCGTCATTCAAGGGACGGACGGGACGTTCGTGGTGGGGAAAGCAGTTATAGGAGATGAACTGGATGGACAATTCATAACCTACGAGTGCTGCGCGGGAGATGGAGGGAGAGGAGATCAAACAGTCGGCACTCTTACGTCCTCTGATCGTCTGCAACTTAACGAAGAATAAATCGACATGAGAAAGGTTTACTTGATTCCCCTGATTATCTACCCAGTCCTCTTTGCCGTCATTCGGGGCATAGAGAGAGAAACGTGGGAGCTAAAAACCATTTTGGGAGGGCTTTTGGTTGCTCTGTTATGTTCCGGGGTGAGTTTACTGCCAGCCATCAAGCTGTTGCAGAGCATAAAGAAACCTCGATCTCTCACCGGAGAAATCATGCTTTCGGTTGCCATAATCGCATTCTTTGCATTCCTCCTCTATGTATTGTCGAGCCTGTTATTCTCCATGAACGGGGTTGGGTGGCCGTCGTGGTGGATGGTCTTGTATTCTCCCGCCCTTGAAGCGTACATTCTCAGCGGGATGATCTATATGATGTGGGTGAACGAAACATATCATGCACGTCAGGCGAACGGTGAAGACCTATGACGCGTAGCAATCTTGCCAGAACTATGGTCCGGACGTTAGAATTCCATTGAGAGCTTAAGGGTATGTTAGACTACATATTTAATACGAATCTGTATTACTATGCGGAAGGGACAGGCGAGCTGTGTACCGCGAGAATTGCATTGACCTATCCGTGGAAAAGTCCTCATACTCGTGATGACTTACGATGGATATGCTTCGACCATACGTGCTTTCCTCCGTTCTTTGGAATACATCCCCTAACCCTTTTAAGACAGGCGTGTACCATATTAAGCATGGAACTCAGCGAAAGAGCATACTTTTTTAAATATGAGGATGCTGTCTCTCGTGATATGAGCAAATCTTTTCACAGTGAAAGATACATTTCCGTATACAAGCAAATAAAGATCGCAGTAAGAGAACGAATCAGGAGCTTGGAAAAGAAGCAAAAACAGATGGGAACTGCTCCGACTGTTCATCAAACAGAAGAAAAATGTGAAAAACTATTAAAACGAGAGGAATACCAAAATCATTTACAGAAGTATCCGAATGCACAGAGCAGAGAGATGGAGTTTTATTACTATACGTCCAAAAAGGGAATATGTACGTTGAGCGCACGCGAGTGGGCTCCTATAGAACTTAAAGCAGGACTATGGGCGTACAAGCCTTGTGTCATAGAGGGAAGTACCTTCTCATATTTAGAAGGAGGAGAAACGACAGATCCGCTTCACGCGTTGATCAATTCTTTGCAGAGCATTACTCAATATATAGTGACCTATGCAGAGGAACACGGTATTCTCCGGTATTTTGTTGTGAGGGAGGGAGACGTTGCAACTGAAGGGAATTCTTTAGATGTATCCTTCCTCAAATATACATTGAAAGCTCCTGTATTATGGGGACTAGCTCTCAGGATGGAACCTTCAGGTGATCTGATTATGGATTGACTGCGTCATTCAAAATGCGTTTGACAACGCCGGAGGGGTTGCATAAGATGCAGAGTTAAAGGAGTAAAATAGTGAAGAACGTCGATCATCGAAAGTTAATTTTGTTGACGCTGACAGGGTTGGTTGTTGCCTTCCTTATGACGGAAGCACGAGCCGCGATACCGGAAACAGCCCGGTCCCGACAGGCAGAGCAGAATACGGCTTCTTGTTGGAAAAAACGTTGGGGAAAACCTGTTTTTATACGTATTATTAAAGAAGAAGAGGTTCTCGAGCTTTGGCTCAAGGAGGGAAAGACGTGGGAGAGTGTGAAACAATATCCTATTTTAGCTATGAGTGGCGAACTCGGTCCGAAACAAAAAGTGGGGGACGAGCAGACTCCGGAAGGATTTTACCGCGTCGTTGTTGGGGGGCTTAATCCATGGAGTTCGTATCATCTTTCTTTCAATATAGGTTATCCCAATCGTTACGATCGCGAGCTCGGCAGAACCGGCTCACATATCATGATACATGGTGACGCCGTATCCATCGGATGTTTTGCCATGGGAGATGAAGCCATTGAGGAAATATATACGTTGGTTGCTAAGGCTTTGACCAGCGGACAGCGTTATGTGCCGGTGCAGGTGTACCCCTTCCGGATGACCGCTGAGCGAATGAGGATCGAAGCGGAAAATCCACATGCTGCTCATTGGCAACATTTATTACCCGGTTGGCAGTGGACAGAAGAAAAGCATGCCCCCTATCCCGACACGGATAATTAACACCTTTTTATTACAGATTGAGGTTCGTCTCCCGCTCCGCCTCCCTCGTGCTTTCGTGCGCGAAATTCCCTGAAAAAGCCCACGTGAGCTCTGAGTGGGATTTAGACAACGCGCAAGCGTTGCCCGCAGGGCTCAGCGGTACTGCTTGGGATCAATACGGAGGCGTCGAATGCGGTATTGGAGCTTTCGGAGCGTGGTATCAAGATCACGGGCTGCGGCGGACATATTGCCGCGGGAGCGCTTGAGGGCGGCGGTGATCAGTTCAGCCTCGAAGGCACCGGTGAGGATGTCCATCGAGCTATGGGTTTCAGTGTCGTGAGGTTGGTGAGGGAGAAGGGACTCGGTGCCGGTAGCGGCAGCCGTTTGGAGGGAGGCGGGAAGATCGATGGCGTTGATGACGGAAGAAGTGGACATGATGACGGCGCGCTCGATCATGTTTTCCAGCTCACGGACGTTCCCGGGCCAGTGATAGCTCATGAGCATATCGATGGCGGGAGAGGAGAGGCGCAGAACTTTCTTGTGGTGGAGCTTATTGTATTTGGCGAGGAAGAAGTCGGCCAGGGAGACGATGTCAACCTTGCGGGAGCGCAGCGGCGGGACAGCAATGGGGAGTACGGCGAGTCGGTAGTAGAGGTCCTCACGGAAGGAGCCCTCGTTCTTCATTTTTTCGAGATCGCGGGAAGTGGCGGCAATGATGCGCGCTTGCGTACGGATCGGCTGCTGGGAACCGACGCGCTCGAAAACTTTTTCCTGGAGGACGCGTAACAGCTTGACTTGGGTTTGCACCGGGATGTCGCCAATCTCGTCGAGAAAAAGCGTGCCGGCGGAGGCTTCCTCGAAACGTCCGATGCGCTGTTTGATGGCGCCCGTGAAAGCGCCCTTCTCATGACCGAACAGCTCAGACTCGATCAACCCTTCCGGGAGAGCGGCGCAGTTAACGGCCACGAAGGGACCATCCCGTCGATCCGAGGCGTAGTGAATAGCCTGAGCGAGCAGTTCCTTGCCCGTCCCGGATTCGCCCAGCAGGAGAACCGTGGCGGACGAGCGAGCAACCTTCGTCATCTCGAGGTACACAGCGCGCATGGCGGAGGAATGCCCGATAATGTTGGAGAACCCCGTACTCTCACCGAGTTCGTAGCGCATGCGGTCGTTTTCTCGCTCGAGTTGCTGTCGCTCGGCCATTTGTTCGCGGACGTTCGCAACGGCATCGGCGAGGATGTTGGCGACAATTTCGAGGAGGTTGACGAGCTTGTCGAGAGTACCTTGAGGGAGGACCGGAAAGGAAAGGGAGAGCGTGCCGATGATGGCGCCGCTGTGCTTAATAGCGGTGCAGAGGAAGGATTCGCTCATATTGCCGTGGAGGGCACCGGTGCGGTTGAGGAAGTTGTGGTCGTGGGCCGTATCGCGCAGCACGGCGGAGCTACCGGTCATGCCGACTTTGCCGGTGATGCCCTCGCCGAGACGATAGGTACCGCGGGCTTTTTCCCGCTCGGAAAGACCGTAGGAGGCCTCAATGACGAGGACATCGCCCTGAAGCAGGCACAGCGCACCCTGCGTGAACATGAGGTTCTGTTGCAACACCTGGAGAATTTGCTCAAGAAGGTCCGCCACCTCGAGCTGGCTCACCAGAACCTTGGAGATGCCGGAGAGTACCCGCAGCTCAAGGCTATCCCCGGAGAGCTCGGCAAGAGCGGCTGGCATGGATGGAGCGACCATGATGTGAATCAGAAGAAGTTGACAGGGAGAGAGGTTCCGGTTTCGCCCAAGGTGAAGGAAAGACCTAACCCCGTTTCCTTACGGCCGCCGTTGTTGCGAATCATCACAGTGGCGCCGACGTACCATGGACCGAATTGACGCGAGACAGAAAATTGCTGGATGGGGATAAGGTTGGCTTGCAGATCCCAATCGACGCGAGCTGAGATGGTATAGCGTTCATTGACGCGGAGATTTCCTTGCAGGTAGGTGTAGTTGGCGTCATTTTGGATGGGGTGGTTGTTGATGTAGCGTTGCCCGAGAGAAATTTCCAGCCAGCGAGTGGGGACAATGCGCAAAGACGTGTTGTATTGGTTGAAGCCCTCGCCATCGCGAACGGTGGGCGTTTGCGATTCGAAGAGCAGGGAACACTGCTCGTTGAGGTTAAACTCAATGACGGAAAAGAGATTGGAGAATCGGCTCTCCGTGTTGGGGTTGTCAACGTTGTAGTCCAGGAAAAGATTCCAGTTGAGCAGGGTACGGCTTTCATCGTCGTACACCGTGCTGATCGTGTTGCGCAGACCCAAGCGCCATACGGTCCACTTCGTCCAGCCATCGATGCCGGTGAACTGCATGATATCCATGGGCATGGGGTTGACGGTGCTGTTGCCGAAGGTGGTCGACCATGTGTCGACTTGGGGGACGAGATTGTTGGAGGAGGAGATGGTGCCATGCGAGATTTCGGCGTAGGGATGGAAGACGTGGTAGAGTCCGTTGATGCCGAGGGAGGGGATGCGGGCGTGGCTGAAGTGGCGGTAGAATTTGATGTCGAAGTCGCAGCCTAAATAACCCAAAAAGCGGTTGTCGGAGCCGACGCCGTCCACGCCGTAGTATCCGCTGTAGCCGCCGCCTGCTTTCGGGGTCACATTGAGGAAGCGGAGGATTTTCACTTCCGTTGAGATCTCGTGCGTGGAGTTGATGCGGGCGTAGCCGGAGGTGTTGAGCAGACGGGTGTAGTAATCGCGTGCGCTATCCTCGCGCAGGTTGCTGATGCGGTTTTCGTACTCAAAGCGCATGTTGGCAGGCACGATTTGGTGCAAGACGGCAGCGCTGTTACGGGTTTCGTACGCGATTCTGCTTTTCCCGATCACCGTGCGAGTTCGGTAGTAGGAGAGCTCGGCACGCTCATCCGTGCTGTAGTAATCATTGGGCGAGAAGCGGGCAAAGAGCATGGATTGGCTGCGCGGCGTTACTCGCGCGAGCCTCACATTATTGTCCGGTTTGTCATTCACCCGTGCCTCCTGATCAAAAAAATCCTGCAATAGGTAGCGATCGCTGACGATGTTGATATCAGTGGCCAGCGACCAGGAGGCGTTTTTCGTGAGGGTGGGCGGGAGGTTTTTGAGATCCCAGATCAGCTGGGCAGAGAAGCGGTAGCGACCGTGGCGGACGGGGTCTCGGTCTGTCTCGACAGGATTGATGGAAGGATCCTTGTCCGCGATACCGTAAAGTGAGATGCCTTTTGCGTCTTTGAACGACTTGCGCATTTTTTCGCTCTCCAGCTCGACGCCGCCCGCGAGGCCGCGGCGAGTACGGTAGTCCAGAAGAGCCGTTGCCACGTAGTCGGAAACGGGCATGCCGTTCTCAACGTGACGGTTGCCGAGCAGGAATCCATAGCGGTTGCGTATGAAAGCGCCCCAGATGGATTTGGCGCCGATTATGGGCATGTAGCCCTCACGTGGGTTGAGCGAGTGCGAGATAGAAAACCAGCCCAGGATGGGAACGCGCATATCGTTCTCCTTTCCCGCAATGCTGAGGCGGGAGATGACGCCGTAATCGCCGGGGTGGATTTCCAGCTTTCCGGTACCGACCCATGTGCCGGGCTTTTCTACGTCCTGCGTGGAAACGAAGGCGTCGTGAATGATCATGTAACTCTCACCCTTCGCGCTTTTGACGTATTCGACCTTGGAGCCGCGGACGAGCATGCCGTTCACCTTGGCGCGAATTGTCGTGGCGAGGGCTTCGCCGTTGGCCCAGTCGTACACACCTTTCTCGGCGTGGGTGAGGGTATCGCCGTAGTAGATGATCAGCGGACCGATCAGTTCAGCCTTTTTTTCATTGAGGTGAGCTACCATGGCCTTTGCCATGATTTCCTGACCTTCGCTCGTGCGCATTCGCAGGGGGGTGGGTCCGGAGGTGAAGGTGACGGTATGAGCGGAGCTGTCGTAGTTGACTTGTCCGTTCGGGTTGTCGATGGTAAAGGAATCCGGGATGGAGGCGGAGAGGGAGGACCCGATCTTGCTGATGGCCTGTTCCGCCTGAGCCGTGATGGGGTCGGACGCCCTCGTCGCGGAGGGAACGGCATCCTCCGGCAAGGGGATAAAGGGAACCGAGTCCTGCGCTGCGGAGAGGGCAAGGGGAAACGACGCGATTGCGACGCTCGCCAGCGCGACCGCGCGGCTCAGCTTTCTCCGGAGCGCTGGGGAATAGGGTGTCATGCTTGAGAAGATGGGGGAGGGGACGACAAGACATCCGAGCCTTGGTAGCGGCGGCGGATGCGTTCCGGCGTATCATGCACATCGACGACGACCAAACAATCCAGAACGCCGCCGAAATCTTTGTCGATGCCAAAGGAAATCATTTTACCGCCGAGCCTCAGGTACTGTTTGAGCAGCACGGGGATGCCATTGTTGCCCCCTTCCAGCTCGCTCACCATGGAGGAAAGAGCTCGCGCATCCGGCAGGGCGGAGGGGATGAGTCGCGCATCTTCCGAGAGCAGCCCTAGCTCCTTTGGCGGGTAGAAGGCGCGAACTTCGCGGGCTAACTCACGATCCATGCACATTTCACGCAGGAAGGAGAGGATAAGCGAGCGGGATGCCACGCTGTATTCCTGAGAAATACTCACGGTGCCGTAGAGATAGCGGTACTGCGGGTTTTTGTTGATGTAGCGTCCGATGCCCATCCACAGGGTATCGAGGGAGGCCGGCTGGCGCTGGTACTCCGGCGTGATGAAGGCTCGTCCCATCTCGAGCCCGGCGGATAGCCGCCGCAGCAGCTTGGGAGAGAAACGGAAAAAGCTCGAGTTGTAAATGCCCTTGACTCCTTCCCGACTGCGCAGGATCTCGTCCGTGCGCCCGATGCGGTAGGCGCCGGCCAGGCATTCCTTCGTGCGGTCCCACATGAAGAGGTGTACGTAGCTCTTATCCCAGCGGTCGAGGTCGCAAGGGGTCCCGGTTCCTTCGCCGACCTGACGGAATGTCCGCTCGCGCTGTACCCCGATTTCGTGCAGGAGGAACGGGATTTGGTCCGCCGTGGCGGCGTAAACGACCAGCGGAGATGTTTCTGAGGAGTAGCAGAGGCAATCGGCCGGTAAGTTGCGCACCTCATCGCGAAGTTTTCCGGTGTCAGAGCCGGAATCGATAGGGGGCGGTTCCTGCGGAGATGTCGATGTCGGGGACGTATGGTCGGACGGCGCGTCCTCGTAGCGGAGAAGCATGGTACGCAGCCGGAGGTAGTCAGAGAGCTGGGCGTCCGTCTTACCTTCGAATGTTGGGGGCAGGACAGGGGGGCCCAGCTTGATGGTGTGGCGCATCCGCCCGTCGCGCATGATTTCCCGTGGAAGAAAATTGGCGCGCAGCCCGCGCGAGATCATGCTCACGACCTGGAAGAAGAGACCGGTGTGTCCAGAAATGAACATGGGTACCACCGTGGCGCCTGTCTTTCGAATGAGAGCGGCGATGTTTTCCTGCCAAGGGTCGTCGATGATACGTCCGTCTTTGGGGGAGAAGGTGGCGGCGGAGCCGCTGGGGAAGACGAGGATGCAATGTCCGGCTTTCAGCCAACGGAGGATCTCGCGCATACCCGCCATGTTGGCACGTTTGGCCGCCTCGCCTCCGTAAACATCCACCGTTATCTCGTAATCGCGCATCCCGCGCACGCATTGCAAAAATTCATTCACAACGATGCGGATGTCACTGCGCACCTTCATGACGACGTCGCCGAACATGATGCCGTCGGACATGCCGTGAGGGTGGTTGGAGACGATAACGCAGGGACCCTCCCGGGGGATGAAGTCGAGCCCGGAGAGGTCGTAGTTGAGGTTGAGGTATTGGCAGGCGAGGCGGAAGAAATTTTCCTGGGAACCGGCATCCCAATCGTCGTCAATTTTTTCGTGCGCTACATTGAGAGTGTGAAGCCCCAATCTCTTTTCGCCCCACTCAATGAGCCACTGCGGTAGCGCGTGACCGCCCTTGATGAGATCGGCTAAGTCCACCATCTTCGGTCGCTTGAATTTCATAATTCTACCATGTAGGGACGGTTCGCACTCCGAGGAGCATCCGGACAAAATTGTAACATAGAGAGACGAAGCGGTCAAACGCGTAATGAGGGGTCACCGCGATTTTCACACGGATTCTCCCTCGTGGGAGCACACGTGTCCCAATAAAACGATGGAAGCACGGTTAGCATGACAGCAAACCGTTGACGATTCAATAAAGCAGTGAAAGCGACCGACGGTCGGAAGGTCGATTAGCCAAAAGCAACAGCTTTTGCCCCAAAGGGGTAAGGAGTCGTGGGGCGACTCCGAAGCAAAGCCCCCGAGGGCTCGAAGTAGGATTAGACAACGCGTAAGCGTTGTCCGCAGGGCGCTGAGGTAGTGGGGTACCGAAGCGTCAAAGCCCCGCCGCTTTCCTTTCATCACCGTCCCCTCGTTGTCGAAAATTTCGCTTCGCTATTGCTTTGCCTCCCCCCGCGCCTTTTGCGCGCGAATTCCCTGAAATCGTAAATCGTAAATCGTAAATCGTAAATAACCAATGTCTTATGCTACATGATGCGACGTTAACCACTTATTGAGGGTGTTTTTCTTGGGACAGATGTGTCGTGGGAGAGGTAGCGGAGGGCAAGGCGGAAAGCTTGCAGCGTACTGCCGGCGTCGGCCATATTTTTTCCGGCGATGTTAAAGGCGGTGCCGTGATCGGGGCTGAAGCGCGGACGCGGCAGGCCGAGGGTCACATTGACGGCACAGTTGAAATCAAGTAACTTGAGAGGGATGAGAGCCTGGTCGTGGTAGGGGGCAATCACGGCATCGTAGAGCCCGTTCGCTGCATCGCGATACACGGAATCAGGCACGCAGGGACCATCCACCGAGGCGCGGGAGCCGAGCAGCTTGCGCAGGGAGAGAACGGCGGGAGTGATGATGGTTTGTTCCTGGGAACCGAACGCGCCTCCTTCGCCGCTGTGCGGATTGAGAGCCGCGACGGCGAGTCGGGGCTGAGATTTGTCGAGGTGAAGCAGGAACTCGCAGAGCAGACAGCCCACCTGTTGAATCATTTCGGAGCCGAGCAAACGTGGCACCTGCTCAAGGGCGACATGGATCGTGCAGAGTCCTACGGTGAGTCGTTTCCCGGTGAGGCACATGGCAAATTTTTTGACATGGAGGCGATCGGCGAAGAATTCGGTTTGCCCCGGGAAGGGGAAACCGACTTTCTGAAGATTTTCTTTGCAAACGGGAGCCGTGACCACGGCGTCGATTTTCCCCTCCCTGAGAGCGTCGGCGGCAGTTTCAAGCTGTTCCCATGCGGCCTTGGCGGTATCGGCGTTCGGGACGCCCGGCGTGCAGGAAACGACGGGTCCCATAGGGACAAAGCGAGCAGGTGAACCCTGCAATTCAAGGAGAGCCTTGCGCAGAACTTCCGGTCCGACTCCTGCCTGATCACCCAGGGTATAGCCGATGACGGGCAACTGGGCGGGACTGTTCATTCTGCCACCTCCTCGGCTATGTCTTCATCGGGGAGGGGTGTTTGCGCCGGCTGCGTCGGGGCAGGGGGGGTCCTGGGCTTGCGGGGACGGAAAGAGCGGCGGGTGTTGATGTACTCCTCGTGGGAATCTCTGGGTTCGAAACGGAGCTCGGAATTAACGGAAGTATGATAGACCACGGTGAGGGTCAGCGCCAAGATGGCTATCATGAGAAACAGTCCTCCCAGGAAGGATTTCATGACCGCATTTTACACAACGCCTGCAACGATAGCAAGCTCGGATGCACTTATGTCCCAATAAAATATTCCCCCCGGGCGTCGTTCCGCCGCCTATTTACGATTTACGACATACGATTTACGATGTAGGGAATTCGCGCGCGGGGCGCGGGGTCGCAAAGCCGGTGCGGAGCGGAATTTTTGAAATGATGAAGGGGTGATAGGAGGAAAGGGACTAGGGCGCCTGGCGGCGCCTATTTACGATTTACGAATTACGATTTACGATGTGGAAAATTCGCGCGCTTCGCGCGTTTTGTAGGGGCGGCGCTGAGTTAACGTACGCCGCCCGGGGCTTGGATGGGGGGGCTGCCGCGAAAAATTTAAAAAAAAGAGCCGACATATCTTGAAAAGAAAATGAAAACATGTTAAGATGGAAACAGTCCGCCGGAGTAAGGAGCGGGGTAGAGGCTTTATCGAGCCGGAACAAAATAGAGAGCAAAATGTTAAATCCGTCATTGAATCCTGACCGCGCAACGCTGAACTTCCTCAACGCGTATTCTGAGGTTGTTCGCGCGGAGGGCGAGAGGCTGCAAAAAGAGGGCGCCGTTACGCAGATCTTTGGAAACCATCTTTTTATCCAAGGAAGAGTCGAAACAAAACAGGGTGCTTTCCGCACCAGTCTGCGTCTTCAAGGAAACAGGTGGTATGGCTCATGCAGCTGTGAGGACGAGGAAACGGCCGGCGCGTGCCTTGTGGCGACGATGATCGAGAGGATGTACCGCGGCACGAGCATGCCGGAGAGCCCTAACGAGCTCAATGAAATTCCCCTCAGCGATGTTTTGGAGGATAAGCTGGGACGAGATCTCGATGCCAAGGAAGAGGATTACGTTGCCAAACTCGAGAAGCGCTACCGCCGATTTTCCATTGAGCAGGAAATCCACGATCACGACCTTGTGCGCCTCAACCCGCGCTGGGAGATATCCGGCTACGAGGCCTTGGAACTCTGGCCGTCTCCCCCGCGTAACATCCTCGAGTTCTGGAATTACATTGCCTACGCCTTTGCCAAGAAACGGATCAGCTTCCCGAGCTTCATGTCCGTCGTGACCGACCTGGGAAAGGTGCAGGCAAAGATGCGCGAGTGGGAGCACGAGAAGGAAATCGGCACGTGGTATGAGCGCATCCGCAGCATCAATGAAAGTCCGCCCCAGCCGCCGCGCCGTAATCTTCACCTGCGGCTCATCTCCACGATCAACGAAGCTCACTTCGAGTACCGTAACGGTGACACAGAGGAGTGGATACCCATCCGCGAGAAGGCTCAGCTGGACATGCTCATGGAGCAGTTCATCCGCGGTGCGTACAAGATGGATCCTCAGTCGGATATCCTGCTCAACGTGCTGAGCGGATTCTGCGACCGGGAAGGGGCCGTGACTCTGGATCTCGACAAGGAGGAGGCGTGCCGAGTGATGAATCGTCTCTTCCACCAGCCGGCGCTCAAGGGATACCTGCTCAACCTCGACGATTGCTACTTCAAGGTCGTTCGTGAACCGCTCAAGTGGATATGCATCGACGATCCCATCGTTCCGGATTGCTACGGGCTGCAACTTGTCACCGCCGCCGGGGTGCACGTCACTCACTCTGTGCGCCAGCTGCCCGGACAGGAGGAGCTCTACCAGTCGGACGAAACGGTGTTCCCCGGTCCGCCCCGCTGGCTTGAGGGTACGGAAGTGGAGCCTCGCTATTCCATCCCGAAGTCGGTCATTGATAGCTTGGACGGCGTCGAGTTCCTGCGCAAAATCGGCGCCACTCTTCCGCCCAGCATGCAGGATCGAGTCGTGGATATTGAGATGATCCCGACCTTCAACATGAAGATCGTGCAGGGTCTGACAAGCGCGGACACCGAGCACGTCCTGCTGGAGGTGACGGCGCAGGATAAGCCGGGTCGGCGCAAGGAGCGTTTGGGTAAGGACGACTGGGAGGTTGTGGAGCAGGTGAAGGTGAAGGATGGCACGCTGTTGCGCTTCATCCGCGACTACCTGTACCCGATTCCCGGGATGCTGGAGGAAATGGTCTTCACTTACGGGCTTTCCCGCAGGAAGGAAGACAGTCCTGACATCATTGAGAAGAACGCTCCCGCTGATGACTTCCACTGCCAGAACGTTTACGAGGAAATCGCCCAGTGGCTTGCCGGCATATACGGACGCAAGGAGGATCTCCCCGCGCACGTTTTCAAGACTCGCATCACCAAGCAATTCCCTGAAAAGTTTGCCGATTGGGTCCGTTCCATTCCCGAGACGGTGAATGTCGAGATGGATGCCAGTCTCAAGTCCCTGCTCGCGGACCCCGTGGCGGCCTCGATCCGCTTTGAGGTCGTGAAGCAGGAGATCGACTGGTTCGACCTTCGCGTCGTCTTTGATGTGGAGGGACTCACACTCACCAAAGAGCAGATTCGTTCGCTTGTGGCTGCAAGAGGCGGGTACGTGCGTATGGATGATGGAAGGTGGATGCGTTTGGAGATCAAACTGAACGAGGAGGAACGCGACGCCGTCACCAAGCTGGGGCTCGATCCCTACGATCTGTCGGGTGAAACGCACCGCATGCACGCCTTGCAGCTTGCGGATCCGCGCGCGGCGGAGGTCTTTGACCCGAAGGCTTGGGCCAAGATCAAAGAGCGCACCGCAGAGATTCAAATCGATGTGAAGCCGGATGTGCCAAGCTCCCTGCAGGCGACCTTGCGTCCCTACCAGGTGGAGGGCTTCCATTTCCTCGCCTACCTCGCCGTGAATGGGTTTGGCGGCATCCTCGCGGACGACATGGGCTTGGGCAAGACCATCCAGTCCATTACCTACGTCCTGTGGCTGCGCGAGGACTTCGCGCGCAGGAATGCCAAGGGCAAGAAGAAGGTGCAGGTGCCGCCTGTTCTCATCGTCTGCCCGAAGTCCGTGTTGGATGTATGGGCGGGTGAGACGGAGAAGTTTGCGCCGGGAGTGCGTGTGCTCGTGATTCGCAACAAGACGCAGGCGGATGTGAAGAATATCAAGGAGAACGTGGACATGGTGGTGATCAATTACGCCCAGTTGCGCGTGTGCGGCGAGCAGATCAACTCCATCAAGTGGCTCACCGTTATCCTCGATGAAGGCCAACAGATCAAAAACCCGGATTCCAAGGCCGCCAAAGCTGCGCGCGAAATCACGGCCTATAACCGCCTCGTCCTTTCCGGCACGCCTATCGAAAACCGTCTCCTTGACATGTGGTCGCTGATGGCCTTCGCCATGCCCGGCGTGCTGGGCAGCAGGGCCTACTTCAAGAAACGCTTCGACAAGCGGAAGGACGCGCAAAGTCAGAACCGACTCGCCGCGCGGCTCAAGCCCTTCCTCCTGCGGCGCACTAAGCAGCAGGTTGCTAAGGATCTGCCGCCGCGCACCGAGGAAGAGGTGTACGCCAAGATGGAGGGCATCCAGTTGCAGCTTTATAAGCACGAGTTACGCCGTATCCAGGAAGCCCTGCTGAAGATGGACTCCAACGACGAGGTGAAGAGGAACTCCTTTGCTATCTTGCAGGGGCTCATGAAGCTGCGCCAGATATGCTGCCATCCGGGACTCATCAAGGACAAGAACGGGGAAGCGAAGTACAAGAAGGCGGAGAGCGCGAAGCTCAACGCGTTGTTTTACCTGCTGGACCAGCTGCGGGAAGAGGGACACAAGGTGCTGGTGTTCTCGCAGTTTGTGCAGATGCTCGATATCATCCGGGATCGTCTCGTGGAGGAGAACCGCCCGTTCCATTACCTGACCGGTCAGGTCAAGGACCGCAAGGGCGTCATCGAGAGCTTCCAGACGACAAAGGAGCCGAGCGTCTTCCTGCTGTCTCTGAAGGCCGGCGGCGCGGGACTGAACCTCACCTCCGCGTCGTACGTGGTGCTCTATGATCCGTGGTGGAATCCGGCGGTGGAGAACCAGGCCATCGACCGTACTCACCGTATCGGGCAGAAGAACAAGGTCATCGCTTACCGTCTGCTCACCCGCGATTCCGTGGAACAGAAGATCCGTATCCTCCAGCACCAGAAGAATCAGCTCGTCACCAATGTCCTCGGCGATGAGGGCTTCGCCTCCAGCCTCGACCTCAAGGACCTGCAGTTTATCCTGGCCCACGGCGGCGAGGATGACAGTGACGAGGAGCCGGGGGAGGAAGGGGATGAATGAGTAGCTGTACCCGCCCCGTGTCCCGCGTCCGCATCAGCCTCCTGCTTTGTTGCTGTGGGGTGGTGCTTGCTCTGTTGCAGGGCTGCGGGGATGGGCGGAGTTCGGCTTCTGCCGCGGCGCAGGCGGGGGTATTGCTCATCGGCAACAACTCGGAACCGCAAAGTCTGGATCCCCACAAAGCCACGGCCGTCGCCGATGGAAAAATCATTTCCGCTCTGCTGGAGGGTCTCGTTCGCCCGGACCCACGCGACTCCTCGACTCTGCATCCGGGTATGGCGAGTTCGTGGGAGCGCAATGCGGACGCGACAGAGTGGATTTTTCACCTGCGTGCGGCGAAATGGAGCGACGGAACACCGGTCACTTCCGCCGATTTTGCGTATGCGTACCGGCGCTTGCTGCATCCCCAATTCGGAGGCAGGTACGCGGAGATGCTCTGCTCGCTGAAGGATGCCCGTGCCTACCATGCGGGGGAGATGGACTGGGAGCACGTGCGCGGAGTGGAGACGCCGGATGCCCGTACGCTCGTGCTGAGGTTTGAGACGCCGATGCCGAATTTGCTGTCGAGACTGCTGCACTATACATGGTACCCGCTGCCGCAGCACCATGTGGAAGCGCATGGCGGGATGCTGGACCGCAGGAGCGAGTGGACGAAACCGGGCAACTGGGTAGGGAACGGCGCCTATGTGCTGCAAGCCTGGCGTATCAATGATTTTCTCAGCGTTGTCCCTAACCCGCAATACTGGCGCGCCGAGGCTGTGCGCAACCGAGGAATACGCTTCCTCCCTATCGTGAACGGCTATACGGAAACGCGCATGTACTTCGGCGGCAAACTGCATATCAGCAACAACGTCCCGCCGGAGATGATGGACTATGTCCAACGCCGCGCCCCCCGCGAGTTCTGTCGCGATGCTTACTACAGCACCATTTTTTACCGCCTCAACACCGCCCGTCATCCGTTGAACGATGTCAGAGTCCGCCGCGCGTTGTCGCTGGCGATTGACCGCCGTCTGCTCGTGCAGCGCGTTGTACGCGGCGCGGGTGTCCCGGCCTTCGGTTTTACTCCTCCGACCGCAGATTATGATGCGACCTACCGCGCGGATGCCGATCGTGAGCAGGGGGAGAGAGAGCAGGAGGCTCGCGATTTGCTCGCGGCGGCGGGGTATCCGGACGGAAAAGGGTTTCCTTCGCTGGAACTCATGACAACCTCCCGCGACGTGCAACGTGTGACGGCTGAGAGCATTCAGGCGATGTGGCAAAAGACGCTCGGTATCCATGTCGAGATACGCGCTTGCGAATGGACCGCCTACAAGACCGCGCAACAGAGCGGCGAGTACGATATCTCGTCTTCCACATGGAGCGGCGACTTTGCCGACCCCTCGACTTTTGTCGAGCTGTGGCGCACGGGCGCCGGTAACAACTGCACGGCATGGGGAAGCGAGGAATGCGATGCTGAGCTCGATGCCGCCCAGCGCTGCGTGCGCCAGGACGAGCGTCTGGACCACCTTGCCGCGGCGGAGAGAATCATGCTGCGGCAAAGCCCCATCATCCCGCTGTACTGGAGTGAGCGCGCGTACATGAAGTCGCCGTTGGTCGATGGCTGGTTCCCCTTGCTGCTCGATAATCACCCGCTGGATGCCGTTGGTCTCAATGAGGAGGAGGGGCAACCATGATACGCTTTTTTGTCAATCGTGTGCTTCAGGGAATCGCGGTGCTCTTCGTTCTGGAGACGATCACCTTCTTCCTCGTGCGCATGCTGCCCGGCAACCCGTTTATGGGCGATCGCAAACTGCCGGATGATGTGCTGGCCCGACTCAATTCTCTCTACGGACTGGATGCAAGTCCCCTGGTTCAGTACGCGCGGTACGCGAAAGCTCTTATCCTCGAGGGTGATTTCGGTCCGTCGCTGGTGAGGGAGGGGATGCAGGTGTCGGAGATCATTCGCAGCGCCTTTCCCGTGTCGCTTGCCCTGGGGAGCGCGGCGATGCTGCTGGCGGTTGTTGTGGGCATCCCGGCGGGTATGTTGGCGGCGTATTATCGGAACCGGTGGCCGGATTCCCTGCTCATGCTCGTTGCCGTGGCGGGTATTTGCCTCCCCGCTTTCGTCATTGCCCCTGCGTTGGGCATTACGTTGGGAATGTATGTGCCGGGTCTCAGCGTCGCCGGATGGGACAACCCCCTCTGCATCGTCCTGCCGGCCCTTGCTCTCGGTGCGGTGAATGCCGCCTACGTTGCCCGTCTCACTCGCGGTGGTATGGTGGAGGTCCTCTCCGCAGATTTTATTCGCACAGCTAAGGCAAAGGGCGCCGGTCCGGGTCGAATCCTGTGGCTGCATGCCCTGCGCAGTGGACTGTTGCCGGCGGTGTCTTACCTTGGTCCGGCATTCGCGGCGCTCATCACGGGCTCGTTCGTCGTGGAAACTTGCTTTCAGGTGCCGGGAATGGGTCTGCACTTTGTCAATGCAACGACGGATCGCGACTACTTTTTGATCCAGGGCCTGGTGCTCTGCTATGGCATCCTCATCGTTGCTGCCAACCTTGTGGTGGATCTGACGCTGGCCCTGATGAATCCCCGATTACGCGCATGAATGAGATAACCACCATTGCCGGGCGATCCCTCTGGCAGGACGCGATGCAGCGCCTCCTGCGCAATCGCGCCGCCATGGTTTCTCTCCTCTTCCTCGTGCTCATGGCGGCGGCTTGTTTCCTGTTGCCCCTCTTTCCTTTTATCCCCAATCCTAACCTCACGGATCTCGACCACATCACCGCAGGCAGTAGCGCCGAGCACTGGTTGGGCACGGATCACCTCGGACGCGATATGTTCGCTCGCGTGCTGTACGGCGGACGCATCTCGCTGCTCGTCGGCATCGCCGCCACGGGGGTGGCGCTTGTGCTCGGGCTCGTTTATGGTCTGATTTCCGGGTACGTAGGGGGACGGACGGATGCCGTGATGATGCGCCTGGTCGATGTCCTCTTTGCCCTACCGTTCATCGTCCTGGTGATCGTGTTTTCGCTGAGCATTGAGGAACCGTGCCGCCAGATAACGGACCGCGTGGTGAGCGTTACCGGGTGGAAACGTGAGGCCGTCGCGCCGCTTCTCAGTCTGGTTCCCCTCTTCTTGGCCATCGGGGCGCTCGGTTGGCTCACCCTCGCTCGTATCGTCCGTACTCAGACCCTGGCTATCCGGGAGCAGGAATATGTGCAGGCTGCGCGCTCGCTCGGGCTCGGACATTTCTCCATCCTCTTCCGCCACATCGCGCCGAATCTCCTCGGCACCGTCATCGTCTATACTACCCTCGCCGTCCCCGGCATCATGCTCACTGAATCGACTCTCTCCTTCATCGGCCTCGGTGTGAAGGCTCCCAATTCCTCGTGGGGGACGCTCATCAAGGAGGGAGCGGATCGCATGGAAGTGGCGCCCGAGTTGCTTGTTTACCCCGCTCTCTTCTTCTGCCTGACCCTTCTCGCTCTCAATTTTCTTGGCGACGGTCTCCGCGATGCCCTCGATCCCAAGGATACGAGAAAATAAACGAACCTCCTCAACCGTCTCCATCAAATTTTCCCCTGGCTGGCAAGGATAAATGCAACTTTTTATAACCGGTTGTATCTCATTTTGAGATCCACACTTTCTGGGTCTCCGTCAATTTCGCTGGAGGCGTAAGAAAAAGATTTGGCGTGTTTTTAAGGAAAGATAGTCAATGTTATGGATGCCACAGCATTTACTTTGTATTCGTTTGATACCAGCATTAAAGGATTCTATCTTG
>CANQSY010000010.1 GCA_947626635.1 uncultured Akkermansia sp. | reverse complement strand
GAGTAATACGCGATCAGCACCTTCTTTCCGGCAAGCGGGTTATTCGGTGTTGTCTCTGCCTGGGTCATTGTCAATGCGCTCATAAGTCCGATAATCAGGGTGAGTAGTTTTTTCATGATCATTTTGCGATTATTCTTTCTTTTGCCGGGGCGTTGAGTCGTTTCCTGGGTTTGGCGCTTCCTGGCAACCCCCTCGTGTGACCCCGACTCTTTCTCTCTTATTTTATTTGCTGTTGTGATTCGTTATCCTTCTTGTTTTATAATTTTTTGCCGAGTTCATACGCCATTTGTGGATATTGGGAATGCTGCGTCATAGAGGGCGTACCACATCCCTTGCCCAGCACCATACCCTGATCTTTCAGGTTCAGATACCGCACGAGGGTGTGATAGTGCGCTTCCAGAGCCTCAAAGGTCCACGTGTCATCGTTCCATGCCACAGACAAAAGCGCAGACTTCATATGTTTGCTTTGAATACTGCTGTTAAATGCACAGAAACGATCAATCAGCATTTTAAGCTGCGAACTCATACCGTAATAGTAGAGAGGCGTCACAAACACCATCATATCCGCATCCAGTATTTCCTGTCGGATTTCGACTACGTCATCTTTCTGAACGCAAGGCCCCTCAGACCCGCAATGGATGCAGCCGGTGCATGGGTGAATATTGGCGTGAGCAGCGTTGATTACCTGGACGCTATGTCCCGCCTCCGTTGCTCCCCGGACGAACTGCTCCGCCAACATATTGGATGACCCCTTTTTGTTGGGACTCCCTTCTAATACGATAATCTTCATAGCGTCCTCTTTGTCATGACTCCTCTCTTTCTATACCCTCAACTCACTTGAGGGCAAGTTTTTTTCACGACAAGGAAGTGAATTCGGCCCTCCTACCTTCACTGCAAATCCTGCCATACCCTCTCTTCGTTTTTTCAATTGGGGTCAATGAGAATTAGATCGGAAATGTAGAAATAATTGTCCTTGCCCTCACATATCTTCATAAGATGTCGAGTACGGCCATGGCGCCAAACGAAATCCGTGCTCCTCCACAGTGTAAAATGGTTCTCGAAATCCTCGCTGTAGGAGTGATTCAACGGGCCGTGATCCCACTCACTCCAGTTCATGACTTCGCTCACTTGGCGGCGGAATTGCTCCGCTTTCTGCGGGTCTGTGAAGTGAATCACGTAGTCGCAGACATGCTCGTTGAATTGGTGGTGTGCAGGATCCCCGCCTGCCAACACCTCCACCCCGTCAGGAATCGAAAAACACTCATCAAAATGATTCGCTGTCCACGACGGAGGAGCATGCGGGACGTAACGCGCCAAAAAGCTCATACCAATGCTTCCGAACATAGCAAAGAAGGCAGTCCAACAAAGCAGCAGAATTCCAAAAACTGCAACGATGAGGGGAAAAAGAGCGACGCTTATCCATCGATGTCCCTTGACAAAGTTCCAGAGCATCTTTCTTTTCCTCAACACCACCCACACGAGAACAATCAGCGGAGAAAGGAAAACAAGCAGTTGAAGGAAGTTCCAAACAAAATGCATGGTAGCACCATACTTTCTCACTGTGGCCCTGTCAAGCAGTATCGTTCATCATAAAATGCCGCTCTTTGACGTAGTCTTTTCGATTCTCCTTGTCAATTTCTACTTTCAAAATCTCTCAAAATAGGAAAAATTGAAAGCAGCTCATTTCTATCAGTGTGAGTCTTCCGCCTCTGACGGTTGGATGGGAGTACGTTCCAGCGCGTGCCATGCCCAGACGATGTAGGCGAGAACGAAAGGGATAAGCAAAGAAACACAGCTCATGACCTTCAGTGTGTACATACTGGAGCAGCTGTTGGCGAGAGTAAGTGAAGAGTCGGGATCCGCCAAGGAGGGGTAGTAAATGCCGCCATTCCAGCCGGCTGTGAGCAAAAGAGCCCATACGGCAAGCACGGAACCAATGCCCGCGGTCCATATACCGTTGCGGTTGTCTCGCTTGACCAGTGGTGTGAGCAAGCCGATGAGGACAAGCAGCACACCGACCACCAGCAGTCCCATTGCCAGTGGCATCGACAACAGATCGTGCAGGTGGCGCATCGATTTGATCTCGACCGCGCCACCTTGTCCAACGACAAAGCCATCCGCCGTACACCAAGCGCCGAGGAAACTGAGGAAAAAGATGAGAAAGAGCGCGATTTCCCAAGGTAACAGGCGCAGACTGCGAGCGCGCACCTCATCATCCTCAATGCGGTTGAGGAAATAGAGATGGGCAAGACAGCGAGCAAGCATGAGCACGGCAAGTCCGAGAAGTACATTGCGGATGTCCAACACCGCCTCCAACCCGTGCCATGGCGTCGCCCATCGGGAAATGACCGGAGGCTCTCCCGGCAGCGCAATAGCTTGTTTATCGACGATAAACTCCGCGCCGAAGAAGAGAGTACCGACGGCTGTACCGACGAGCAGAGGACCAAGCAAGCCGTTGAGGAAGAGGAACGTGCGATAGCAACCGACGCCCAGCAGATTGGCACGTTTCAGCTGGAATTCGTAGGAAACGGCCTGAATCACAAAGCACAGAAGTATCAACATCCACACCCAGTACGCCCCACCAAAACTAGTGGAGTAGAAGAGAGGGAATGAGGCAAAAAAGGCACCGCCGAAGGTGACAAGCGTCGTGAAGGTGATTTCCCATTTGCGACCGGTGGCGAGCAGAAGCATGCGGCGTTGCTGCTCCGTGCGTCCCAGCGTGCCTACCAAGGTTTGACCGCCCTGCACAAACATGAGAAAGACGAACAAGGCTCCCAGCAGGGAGACCAGGAACCACCAGTACTCTTGAAAAAATGTGTAGTCCATAAAGCGTAAAATGAGGTAAAAATCAGGCGCATTCTTTCTCAGGTCCGTCCGCGATCGCGCGGGTCATGATACAAAGCTCAGCAACGAGAAGAGTCGTGAACAGGACGGCAAAAATCCAAAATGTTGTCTGGACCGAACCGACAGGCAACTTGGAAACAGCCGCACAGTTTGGCAGAAGATTTTGAATGGCCCACGGCTGGCGCCCTACCTCCGCCACGAGCCATCCCGCCTCACTCGCAATGTACGCGAGAGGTATGCTCAGCAGCACGGCAAGCAAAACCGGCTTCCAACGGTCCAAGCGTCTGCCTACCAAGAGCAACCCGGCAAAGAGAGCGATGAAGTATCCGCCCAAAATCACCATCACACGGAACGAGTAAAAGGTGGTCGCTACCGGAGGAATGAGATCCGAGGGCTCTTTCAAGTAGCCATAGCCGAAGTACGTAAAATTCTCTCGCAGGGCATGAGCAGCAGAAGCGTCTTTTCCCCCTTGCGCAGCAGCCAGAGCCTCGATTGCCCTGCCGCCCATCTCCATTTTTTTCTCGATGGACAGCTCTGGCAAACCATCTTCGCCCACATAACCGCCTTCGAGAATATTTTTGATGCCGGGCACAAAACCCTCCATCGTATTGGTGGCGAGAATGGAGAGACCGCACGGGATCTCAAGCTTCCAGAGGAAGGGATCCTGCTCGGGGTTGGCCCAATTGATACCGGGCTTAAGAAAGCCGAGGCCGATGAGACCGACCCCCTGCCCACCTTCGTAGAGCCCCTCCGCCGCGGCAAGCTTCATGGGTTGGTGGCGAGCGATATCCACGCCACTCTGGTGACCGGTGGCGGCGGTGAGCAACGCGGCAGCCAGACCGAAGAATGCAGCTACACGAATACTCCGGTGGGCAAACTCCATATGTCGTCCCCGCAGCAAATACCACGCACTCACGCCCACAACAAATACCGCGCCGAGCACCCACGAGGACGTTACCGTGTGCAGGAACTTCGTCACCGCCACCGGAGAGAGAGCAACTGCCGCAAAACTCGTCATTTCACAGCGCGCCGTTTCCGGGTTGAAATCCATCCCTACCGGGTACTGCATCCATGAATTCGCTACTAAAATCCACCAAGCGGAAAATGTTGCGCCCAGCACGGTCATCCATGTGGAGAGCAAATGCGTCCCCTTCCCCAGCTTCTCCCAGCCGAAAAACATCAGCGCGATAAACGTCGCCTCCAAAAAGAAAGCCACGATACCTTCCACAGCGAGCGGCGCGCCAAAGATGTCGCCGACAAACCAGCTGTAATTGCTCCAATTCGTGCCGAACTCAAACTCAAGGATAATGCCGGTAGCCACCCCCATGGCGAAGTTGACTCCGAAGAGTTTCATCCAAAAGCGAGTTGTCGATTTCCAAAGCTCTTTGCCGGTACGTACGTAGATTGACTCCATGATGCACATAATGAGGCCGAGCCCTAAAGTAAGCGGCACAAAGAGCCAGTGGTACATAGCCGTGAGGGCAAATTGTGCCCGCGACCAGTCAATGAGAGAGATGTCGATGGGTTCCATAAGTTAATGTCGATTAATGAGCTCCGCGGTCACAGACCTGCTCTTCTGCTCGTCTGTTCCTTGCAGATAGGGAGCAAACAAGAAGAGACGCAACACGACGAAGATCACCGCAAGTTTCACTAAGATAACAAACCAGAGCGTCCTCCCCAGAGTCATCCTGCGAAACCCCTCACGGTAAAACTCATAAATGCCCCGTATCTTCATTCTGTGGCATTCTACCTTTCTCTCACCTGCGAATCAAGTAAAAACCGCGGTCCCCTCTCACATTGCTACGTAGCGGGTGCGCAGGAGATCAGCATTTCTGTGCCCCATCTCGTATTGAAGGGCCGTGTAGTCGTGGTGTTCCTTGAGGTGATTCGTCGCAAAGGTGTGGCGGAGCACATCGGGTCTCCACGGATTACCTTCCTGGGGCTCCCATCCTGCCAAACGGTGCAGCTCCGTCCAATGTCTCGTCCAATTAGGCGGACAAATCGTCGATGCCGGATGACAGGCTTGATAGGCGTGAGAAAGAACCTGTGCCAGGCGGGGAGAAATCGTGACGTAACGAGCCCCTCCGGTTTTGCTGTGCTGCGGGAGGATGCGGATGATTCCTTCAGGTATACACACGTGCTCCCACGTGAGGCGCATGACTTCATTCGGTCTAACTCCGGCGTAGAGCATGATGGCGACGGCGGGCAAGCAGATTCCGTCACGGTATTGTTCCGCGGCGCTGAGGAGACGCTGGCTCTCCTCGGCCGAAAGGATGCGAATGCGGCGTTCCCTTACGCTGGGGGCAATCACGTGAAGAATGGGATTTTCTGTGCACCATCCATGCCTCACGGCGCTGGAGAAAATACAGGAAAGAGCAGCCCTCGCTTTCTTACGTTGGCTCGGCGTGTTGAAGGCATGCTCGATCCACTCGGCACACTCCTCGGCGAGGATTGTCCGAATCCGACGCCGGGACAGGCCCGGACATAACCGCATCAGCCGATGCGACAAGTATGTCAGGTCTCTCTGTGTGCGCTTCCGTCGTTCCTTCCTCTCCTCAATCGCAACTTCGACGGCTTTGTGGAAGGAAACAGTTTTATGTCTCTTTCGCATCTCCTCCCTGCCGAGGGAGATGTAATGCTCGGCCCTCGTCAGACTTCCTGCTCCTGCTCGTTGCCCGACGCGGAGGAATCGTACCGCCTCGCCCATGTCGACACCCATTTCTCGAACCAGTGTAATGAGAGCTTTTTCCTGTTCTGTTCGTTCCCCGCTTTCCTGTATCTGTATCATATCATTTGTTTTCATACATTGATCAATACTGTATTCTAATACGCCCACCGGTGCGACATTTATTCCTGAGGACACAGCTTTCCCCTGCTGACACAAAAAACGCTATGAAAGATGGTCATGACGGAATGTTTGCGAGGTGGCGCGGAAAGCCGTGCCGGAAAAAGCTACTTTCCGGTAGAGGAATGGTCGGATATGTTCTATCCCATTTCCCTGTTTTGAAGAGACGACAAACTTCCTCGATGATGGCGACATTTGTCGGCGGTATGGGTCTGAAAACGAAAGATCACCAAGCAAGTATTTCCGCTTGCGCACGGGAAGTGAGCATGATACAATCCGCACGAGATGTTTTATATAACGACAGCCATCGACTACACGAATGGAGCGCCGCACATAGGGCACGCGTACGAAAAGGTATTGGCAGATGTGCTGGCGAGATGGCACAGGATGTGCGGGGAGGAAACCTATCTGCTCGCGGGTGTGGACCAGCATGGACAGAAGGTGCAGCAGAAGGCGGAGGCTGCGGGGATTGGGCCTTTGCAGTATGCCCAGGAGGTAACGCTGAAATTTGTCGAACTGTGGAAGCGACTTGGTATTGCCTACGATGGATGGGCCGCCACGTCCGACCCACGACACGAGCGCTGCGTCCAGAAAATACTGACCGCCCTACGTGATAAAGGGTGCTTGTACAAGAAATCGTACAAGGGCTTTTATTCCGTCCGGCAGGAACAGTTCCTCACGGACAAAGAACGCGGTCAGGATGGACAGTTTGGTCCCGAATGGGGTGAAGTTATTGAGCTGGAGGAAGAAAACTGGTACTTCAACCTTACCGCGCATATCCCGTGGCTGCGACAGTTTGTGACCTCACATCCCGAAGTGGTTACCCCTGAATTTCGTCGTCAGGATCTCCTCATGGCTATCGAGCGTTCGACGAACGATCTCTGTATCTCGCGACCCAAAAATCGGCTTTCCTGGGGCATTCCTCTTCCCTTCGATCCCGATTTTGTAACCTATGTCTGGTTTGATGCCCTCATCAACTATATATCTTTTGCCGGTTACGAGAGCGGGGGCGATGCGACGCTACCGGACTTCAAACGGCTGTGGCCGGCCGCATGTGAGGTGATCGGTAAGGATATTCTCATCCCGGCGCACGGCATCTACTGGTTGTGTATGCTGCACGCGATGGGATTTGCGGACGAAGAAATGCCTCGATTACTCGTGCACGGCTGGCTCAACATCAAGGGGGAAAAGATGTCCAAATCCTTGGGCAATATCGTTGATCCGCAAGAACTCTGCGACCACTTCGGCGCCGAAGCCCTGCGCTACTACCTGGTGCGCGATACAAAAACCGGCTACGACAGCGATTATGATCCCGAGCGATTGCGCATGATTTACAACTCCGAGCTGGCAAATGACCTCGGCAATCTTGCCAATCGGTCGCTCAACATGTGTATGCGCTACTGCAACGCCACGCTGCACACACCCTCGGGCGATGACGAACCTTCCGCCGCCCTGCGCCAAAGTCTGCTTCAAGCCGAAGCAACCTTCATCGAGCAAATGAATGCCTACAACACGTCCGATGCTCTCGGGGCGCTCCATGCTCACGTCTCCCTCTGCAATGGCTACATCGAACAGAAGCAGCCATGGGCGCTCGCCAAAGATCCGCAGAAAGCGGAGGAGTTGCAGCGCGTACTCTACCACCTGCTGGAGAGCGTTCTCCACGTGGGCTTCCTGCTGGGTTGTGTACTGCCCGAGGCTTCGGGACGCTTGCTCGGCCAATTGCAGGTGGATGTCGCCGGGCTCACACCGCAATCGCTTGCGTGGGGTATCCTGAAGGAAGGTCATCAGGTGCAGGCTCCCAGCCCCGTGTTCCCGCGTATCCTTACCCCGGAGGAAAAAGAAAAAATGGCCGCCAAAGCCGCTGCCAAGGCTGCCAAGAACAACGCATAACCTTTTCATACCAAACCTAATCACCACCATGAAAGTACTTATTACCGGCGGCGCCGGCTTCATCGGCTCTCACATCGCAGAATACTATCAAGACAAAGCCGAGGAAATTCGCGTCCTCGACAACCTGCGCACGGGTTACAAGAAAAACCTTGACGGTCTGCGCGTGACCTTCATAGAAGGGAGCATCACCGACCGCGAACTTGTACGCAAAGCCGTGCAGGGCGTGGACTATATCTTCCACATGGCAGCCTTGGTCTCCGTGCCGGAGAGCATGAGTAAGATTCGCGAGACTATTGATCTGAACGTAAACGGTCTGCTCACTGTGCTGGAGGAGGCATCTGCCGCCGGTGTCAAGAAGGTCGTACTCGCTTCCTCCGCCGCTATTTACGGGGATAATCCTGTTGTGCCGAAGGTGGAGACCATGTACCCGGAACCGAAGAGCCCGTACGGCATCACAAAACTGGATGGCGAGTACTACATGGAGATGTTCCGCACCACGGGCAAAATCAACACAGGCTGCTGCCGCTTCTTCAACGTGTTCGGTCCGCGTCAGGATCCGAAGGGCGCTTACGCCGCTGCCGTTCCTATCTTCATGGAAAAAGCACTCAAGGGCGAGGACATCACCATCTACGGCGATGGCGAGCAGACCCGCGATTTTATCTACGTAAAAGACATTGTGGGCGCGCTCACCTACGTGGCGGAGCATCCCGAGGTCACCGGCGTCAACAACGTCGGCTACGGCGGTCAAATCACCATCAACAAGCTCGCGGAAATCATCGTGGCAGCAGCCGGCTCCAAGAGCAAAATCGTCCACCTTCCCGAACGTGCCGGGGATGTGAAACACTCCCGTGCCTGCGCCGATAAATTGCTCGCAGCCGGCTGGAAGCCCAAGCACACGCTTGAAGAAGGTCTCAAGACAACCTTGGAGTATTTCCGCTCCGTTACCCACTAACGACATTTTCTGCTATGTGCAGCTACACGGGCGAGGATCCGGTCCCTCTTCGGGCAGCAGACCTCGCCCGACTTGCCTCTGCACGTGCCGCAGAGCTGGCGGCCGATGGTCGTTCCCTGCACCCGGTTATCGCCTCATCGCGCAAGCTGGCGGAGCACTTTTGGGGTAGCGCGTGGATGCGCCACCTCGCTCTCTGCGAAGCGGGCGGTCTCTGTCTCTCCCCCGGACGCACCCTGCTGCGCCACGGCTGTGTCCTGGACCTGCAGATAGCCCCCTGCTCCATCCGCGCACTTGTCTCTGCGGAGGAGCTTTATGAGGTAGAGCTTTCGCTTGAGCCTCTGGATGAAGAAAAGCGACTCGCTTTGCGCACTGCCTGCGCCGGAAACGTGGGTTCACTGGTGGCCCTGCTGGAAGGCAAAGCGAACGATGACTTGCTGCATACCCTCTGCGACCCGGATAACGGACTGCTCCCCTCCCCGGAGGATTGGCACATGAGCTGCACCTGTCCGGATTGGACGGAGCCCTGTCCCCACGCGGCCGCGGCCATCTACGCCGCCGGCGTGCTCATCGACCGCGAACCTTCCCTGCTCTTTACCCTCCGTTCGCTTGATCCCTCTGCGCTCATAGCTCCCCCTGCTGCCGACACCGGCGTTCCTCTCGACCCCGCCGACCTCGGTAAAACCTTCGGTATCGATATCGACCTCTGATACTCCCAATGGGAAGGGGTAAAATGGCGGCGCAATGACAGGAGTTTAACGAAACGTCCCAAAACTTTGATAGGTCTGTTTCCCCTTTCCTCGTACGGTTCCGCACGTAACACCCGCTAATATATATTCTATCTTCTCGCGGCTGAGTACAGAAGGAAGTATCATGCTCCCATGTCCATCTCTATTTCACCCCGTTCACGCACTATCACGCTGATCCTGGCCTGTCTCCTCTTCGTCGTCGGACTCGGAGGGCTGCACCGTTTCTATACCGGCAAAATAATCTCCGGCATCATTCAATTGATAACCGGCGGAGGTTTTCTTGTCTGGCAGATCATCGACATTGCCCGCATCATTATCGGCTCCTACGAGGACGCACAAGGTCGCGAAATCTCCCAGTGGTGAGGCGTTCCTCTCTTTCCCTCCCCACACACCACCACGAATTTTATTTTCCTGTCGACTTTTTCGAAGGAGTCTGCCGGACGTAGGATTAGCATTCTATCATGCTGTGTCCCTGGGCATTATTGTGGCTTTCCTCTTGGATGCGTATGATGTCAAGCAGGAGCAAAACGATGTTCGGCACAGCACGACGAACAATGCTTACTCCTCTCATTCTCATGGAGCTATAGACACTCATCCATGAAAGACGAGTTCATTTTTGCAAGGATTCGCTGATTTTAATGTTGAATTCACAGGCCAAAAGTATAGAATAACCCCGTTATGACATACGAAGTTTTTGATACTCCGCAGGACGCCGCTAAAAAACTTGCGGCGGAAGTAGCTGATCTCCTCCGTAGCCGCGAGGCAGAAGGCAAGGGCGTTGTGCTCGGCTTGGCGACCGGCGCCACCCCTCTCCCCTTCTACGCAGAGCTGATCCGCTTGCACAAGGAGGAGGGTCTGTCCTTTGCAAACGTGACGACTTTTAATCTGGATGAATACACAGGGCTTCCCCACGAGCATAAGGAGTCCTACTGGTATTTCATGCACCACAACCTCTTTGACCATATTGACATCAAGCCGGAGAACGTCAACCTGCCTTGCGGCACGCTCGCGCCGGAGGACATTCCTGCCCACTGCGCCGCTTACGAGGCTAAGATCAAGGCCTGCGGCGGACTCGACCTCCAAATTCTCGGCATTGGTCGTACCGGGCACATCGGCTTCAATGAACCGGGATCCGACGATACGACCATCACCCGTCAGGTCACGCTGGACGACCTCACCAAAACGGATGCCGCGCCTGCTTTCGGCGGCTTTGACAACGTGCCCAAGACCGCTATCACGATGGGGGTGGCGACGATCATGGGCGCCAAGAAGGTGCGCCTGATGGCATGGGGTGAGAAGAAAGCCTCCATTGTCAAGAAGGCCATCCAAGGACCTGTCACGCCGGACGTAGCGGCCTCGTTCCTGCAGAAGCACCCGGACGCGAAGTTCTTCTTGGACAAGGCGGCTGCTGCCGAGCTGTAAGGTTCACAAAGGAAAAGCATTCTCGCGGGGCGAGTGGCAAGCGGGTCACTCGCCCCGTTTTTCAACAAAAAGGGAGGCTATCCTTATCTCACACCTCATCACCATGACCATTCATCAAATAAGAAACGCCACGCTGATTATCACCTACAGTGGGGTCCGGTATCTCATCGACCCTTGGCTCATGCCGAAAGGCTCCATGCCCGGCTTTGATTCGGCCGTCCATCCTGAGGTTCGTCAACCCCGCTGCGAGCTACCTGTCAGCGCGGAGGAAATCGTCAACGTGAACGCTGTGATTCTGACGCATTGGCATCCGGATCATATTGATGAGGTGGCCCTCGGTATGCTCCGGAAGGACATCCCCTTCTTCGTGCAGAATGAAACCGACCGCGACACGGTTGCCCGTTTCGGCTTCACGGATGTACGCCTTCTCAGCGAAAAGGGAACCTCCTTCAACGACGCCGTCCTTTTTAAGACAACCGGACAACATGGGCGCAGAGAAGTGATCCGGCCCATCTGCCAAAGCATCGGTATGCCCTACGATGCCATGGGAGTCGTCTTCACGGCTCCGGACGAGAAGTCCCTCTATGTCGCCGGCGATACGATTTGGTGCCCGGAGGTGAAAGCAGCTCTGGACACCTATCACCCCGCCGTCATTGTTGTCAACGCCTGTGCTGCAAGCGTGGCAAATGGGGAGAAGCTTATCATGGGTACGGAGGATGTCACAACGATTGCCGAATACGCCGGCGACGCCCTCATTATCGCCAGCCACATGGATACGGTGAGCCACCTCACTGTCACTCGAGCCGATATTCGTGCTCTCCATCTCAAGAATGTGGCGGTTCCTGAGGATGGCGAAATCATCACCCTTTAAGGGTGCGCCGCTCTTTCGGCCACCCCACCTGCCCTATCCATGCCGGCAACGGAACACATCTATGTTCACATTCCCTTTTGCCACCGTGTGTGCCCCTACTGCGCCTTTTACAAGCACACGCCGGGAGCAACGAATATAAGAGCTTTTGTGGAGGCGGTGGCAAACGAGGCCCAATTGCGCTTGCCGGAAGGAGCTGCGCCGCAGACACTCTACTTCGGAGGCGGTACACCGAGTATGCTCTCGCCGACTCACCTCCGGCTCCTCGTCGATGGTCTGCGACGCCATTTGGACCTCTCGCATTTGGAAGAATGGAGCTTTGAGGCAAACCCTGCCACTTTCACTGCAGCTAAGGTGCGCCAGTGGCGTACCTTGGGCATCACGCGCGTCTCATTGGGTGCCCAGAGTTTTGATCCTCTCGTTCTGCGCATTCTCGGACGCGAGCACCAACCGGCAGACATCGGACAAAGTGTGTCCATGCTGCGCGAGGAAGGCGGGATGCAGGTGAACATCGACCTCATGTTCTGCCTGCCGAGGTTAAGCCTGAGTGGGTGGCGCCACGCTCTGGAACAAACCGTCGCGCTGCACCCGGAGCATATCTCCACCTACAGTCTCACCCTCGAACCGGGCACCCCCTTTGCCTCCTCCTTCACCCACTCTCCCACGGAAGATGAGGAAGTGCGCAGCTACACCATGGCGCATGACCTGCTCTCCTCCGCTGGCTACCGTCACTATGAGATCTCCAATTACGCAATGAACGAGCACGCCCGCTCGCTCCATAATCTTGCCTGCTGGCGCGGGGAGGACTACATAGGCTTGGGTCCCGGCGCCTGCGGAACTGTCAGGGGCGTCCGCTACGAAAACGTACACGACACCTCGCTCTATATTCAAGCTCTCGCACAAGGTCAACTTCCTCCCGGCTCTGCCGAAGAACTCACACCTGAACAACGCCGTACCGAGTTGATCGGTCTGGGGCTACGTACAGATGAGGGAATTCCCCTCTCACTTATCGGACAAAAAAGGGATGGCCTCCTCCATCTCTTGGAGGAAGAAGGACTATGCTGTATCGAGGCCGATCGGGTCAGGCTCACGCCACGCGGTTTTCTTCTGGCGGATGAGATAGCGACGCAGCTGATCTAACGTCTCTCGTTCCCTGCTCTCACGCAACGGAAACTTCGGAGAGGGACAAAAACAATCCCGATATTTCAAGACAGGGCCATCATTGACAAAATTCGTCAAATCCGTTACTATGGGGCATCGCTTCTATGTTGAAAATTATTGCGACAGCCATCTTGCTCATTATGAGCAATACCGTCATGACATTTGCCTGGTACGGCTTCCTGCGTAAGCCGGGTGAGACCCAAGATAAAAGTCTCTGGATGCTCATCCTTATCAGCTGGAGCATTGCCTTCTTTGAGTACTGCCTCATGATACCGGCCAACCACTTGGGACGAGCCGCCGGACTTTCGCTCGCGCAGCTTAAAATCATGCAGGAGGTCATCACCCTGAGCGTCTTTGTGCCTTTCATGCTGTTCTACATGGGCGAGCAGTGGAAATGGGATTACATGTGGGCCTTTATCTGCTTGCTGGGGGCGGTGTTTTTTGTAAATCGAGAGGCTCTGATGGTGTCCTGATGCGCGTATGTCCCTCTCTCTTTCCCAGCTAGGCGGCAGCATCGAGCAGTTCCTGCTTTACCTTGCGGCGGAGCGAGGTTTAAGCACCAACTACCGTCTCTCTGTTCGCCAGAGCCTCACCCATTTCCGACACTGGCTGGAAGAGCGCAAGATAGAGCCGGATGATGTCCGCGATGCCGACCTCGTGGCGTACCACCACGACCTGCTCTCCGAAGGACATGCACCTTCTGCCGCGCGTATCATGATGGTGCATCTGCGCATTTACTTCCGCTACCTCGCTGCCCAGCATATCATCCCCGCCAATCCGGCAGCCCTCATCCGCGCCGGTCGCGTCGGTATGCAGATACCGCAAACTCTCACCGATTCAGCGGTGCGTCGCCTCCTGGAGCACATCGATCCGCAGGACCTGCCCTTCGGTGCGAGGGACCGCGCTATCCTGGAAATGCTCTACGGCAGTGGGTTACGGGTAAGCGAACTCGTCCAACTCCGACCGGAACAATTGGACTGGGAGGACGGTTTCCTACGCATTACCGGCAAGGGTGACAAGACGCGTTATGTTCCGTTGGGACGAGAGGCGGCGCGAGCCTTACAATTCTACCGAGAAAAGGCGAGAGACATGCTGATCAAGGACGGGAAACCCCTGCCGCGAGTCCTCTTTCTCTCCAACCGCGGAGGACAACTCACGCGCGAGCGAATCCGACAAATTATCAAGGAGCGTGCCCGTCAGGCCGGTATCGAGGAAAATGTCTTCCCCCACATTCTCCGACACTCCTTTGCCACTCACCTCCTTGAAAACGGAGCCGACCTTCGCGTCATCCAGGATATGCTGGGGCACGCCGATCTTTCCACCACGCAAATCTACACCCATGTCGAGCAAAAGCGGCTCATTGGCATCCACCGCTCCTTCCACCCGCGCGGTCACATGCACTAGATGTCGCTGTCCATCGACTCTAAAGCACGAACACCCGCCCGCAGAATAGTGAGAACAGCGACATATCGAACGCCGGGCGCTTTTTTCAGACAACGCGCGCAAGCCCGCACCGTCGCACCCGTTGTATAAACATCGTCGATGAGGACGATGTGCGATGGGAGAGAGCGACGTCCGAGAGCGTATGCCTGTTTGAGGGCGTATGATTGGAGGGCGTTTTTCCAACGTTCGCCGGCGGAAAGTCGGGTCTGGCTTTCTTCTCCGGAGGGGAGCCGCAGAAGAGGAAAATAGAGGCGAATGCCGCGGCGTTTGGCGAACCCGAACGCCAGCTCCTCAGCCTGGTTAAAGCCTCGTGAAAAAAGATGTTTCGCGCCCATGGGAACGGGTACGACCCCCCAATCCTCCGTATCATGCACACCGGCCAGTGGGGGAGTCTCCGACCAAATTTCATCGATGAGACGCGACAGTGCCGGAGCAAGGTAGTTGCAGCGGTGGTACTTGAGCTGATGAATGAGAAAAAGTGTGCTCTTACTGAGGGCGCAGGCAGAGCGCGCGAGATCAAAACTACGTGCACGACCGGAACACTCGATGCAACGAAAGGAGTCCTCCTGCTCCCCCGCTACAGGAGCACCACAGTACAGGCAAATGGGCAACGGCACTCGTGGGAGCCGACTCAAACAGTCCTCACAAAGATCCTCCTCGCTCGCGCGATGACAAAGCTCGCAGTAATGAGGGTAAATCCAGCTCAGCATCAGCGGTGACGACGCAGGAATTCCTTGGCCGCATTCTTGTAGGCCCATGCCGCCGCACCGTCCGGGTCATGCTCCAAAACGGTCTTACCAAAGCTGGGTGCCTCCGCTACGCGAACGGAGCGAGGAATAACGGTTTCATACAGTTGATCCGGCAAGTTTTCCTGCACCTGTTCAATAACCATATTCGCCAAATTGGTGTTGTTGTACATGGTCATGATGATGCCTTCATGGACGATAGCGGGATTCACTCCACTCTCGCGGATTTGTGCAATGACATATAGAATTTTTGAGAGGCCCTCAAGGCTCAGAAACTCACACTGCATCGGGGTGAGCACCTCGTCGCATGCACAGAGCGAAGCTGTCATCAATACCCCCAGGGACGGCGGCGTATCCATGATGACGTAGTCAAATTGATTCGCCTCGCGCAAACCGGCAAGCGCATGCTGCATACAGGCGGTGTGCGCACCATCGCGAGTGAGCTCTACCTCGACGCCGGAAAGATCCATGTGAGCAGGGACGATGGCGAGGTGCTTGCGTCCTGTGGAAAACATGACCTGATCGAGGCTCTTGTTGCCAATGAGCACCTGATAGAGGCTGTGCTCGCCGGCGACGGCAATACCCAGTGCGGAAGTCGCATTCGCCTGCGAATCCACGTCAATAAGCAATATCTCCTTTCCGCGCGCAGCAAGAGCGGCCGCAAGATTGACGGCGGTCGAGGTTTTGCCGACCCCTCCTTTTTGATTGGCAATAGCAATGACCTTCACGCCGTCTATTCTACAAAAAGGGCCGCGCCAATTCAAGCGATATTTTGTTGGCAATTCCCACGGCGTTGTGGTAGAGTGGCGGCATGTCATGCGCCGATGAAGTACTCGCTGCCGCGGTGGAACTGAGTGATGAGATGGACCGCCTCACCTTTGCCCCTCCTGTAGCCTTCACCTACAACCCCCTCAACTACGCTCGCGCCGGTCATGAAGCCTACATCCGCCGCTTCGCCACCACTCCCAAACAGACGCTCTACCTCGGCATGAATCCCGGTCCCTTCGGCATGGCGCAAACCGGCGTTCCCTTCGGCGAAATCCCCGCCGTCACTCTATGGATGGGCATCACGGCGGCCATCGCACAACCACCATCTACCCACCCCAAGCGCCCCGTGCAAGGCTTTTCCTGCCCCCGCTCGGAGGTAAGCGGACGACGTCTCTGGGGTCTCTTCGAGGAACTTTACGGATCGGCGGAAAGTTTTTTTTCTCAGGCTTACGTGGCGAATTATTGTCCGCTGATCTGGATGAGCGAAAGCGGCGCTAATCTGCCGCCCACGCAACTGCCGCGCGCGCAAGCGGCGCAAATTGATGCCGCGTGTCGCCGTCATCTTGTACGACTCATACGAATCCTCCAACCTTCCCTGCTTATCGGAGTAGGCGCCTACGCCCTGCAGCAGATGCAAGCAGCCGCCGCAGAGATACCGGAACGTTCCTTTACCATCGGCTCCATCCTCCATCCCAGTCCGGCCAGCCCCGTTTCCAACAAATGCTGGCCTGCCAAACCGCGCGAACAAATTCTCTCCCTGCTTTCACAAGCTCACCTTCCCCTGCCGCCCAACGCCTGAAATCACCGTACTTTCTGCAGTACACGAAAATGTACGAGTTGCACCAATTCAGACAGGGCATTCAAAGGATTGCGTCGCACTCGATGGCGTCCGCAAATCACATAGGGCTTTTCCCGAGGCGGCGAAACCGGTTGATTTTGCACGTGTTCATGGATGAGCTGAACCACCTGATCAAAGAGATTGTAGCGGTTGACAATGAGTCGACGGGCCTCCCGCAAAGCGGGTAGCCTCTTCTCGTACTCTCGATCACGAATTGTTTTGTTGATGATCTCCAACGCAGCAGCTGGATCATCAACGGGAATCGGCACAACGCACTCCGGCGGCAGAATCTCATCCAATACGGGATCCCCGGCGTAAAAGGTGAGACAAAGCGCCAGCAGAGGATCGGACAACTTGTCGGACCAGTGATGCGCGTGGATGTAATTCTCCACGGCGATGTGGTACTTGTAATCGTTGAGCGCCGTTTGCTTGGAGTCAATCCATTTAACCCCATGACCATACCAATCAAGGTCGGGGAGATGATCAGCCACATAGCGAGTGAGACGGAAGCGATCAAAATGCCGCGTATGCTTCATCTGCTTGGAGGAACACACGGTGGAGATCAACTTGCTTTTGGGCCATTCAGGGAGACCGTACACTTGCTCCGGCGTATAGTCAACAAACCATTGCAGACAGCCGCGACCAAGGCGATAGTTTCGGTGCGGCAGATAAAGAGAATCATGCGTAGTCAGCACGTAACCAAATTGCCGAGTAAACGATTTCGGGTATATCTTGATGTTCGGTGGTTCAGCCGTCACAAGAATTGTCTGCTCCGGCGGACATGCCAGAGGCTCCCTCTCTCTCCGTACAGTCCCTACATTACTCCGCGTCATGTCGTCATACATCACCAGCCAGTCGTAATCCTGACATTCCGCATTGATGATAAAGTGCACATCCTCCCTCTCAAACTCACTGCCAATTTGAAACACCATCCCGCCCCATGGCGCAGAAGGAGTCATCCCCGGCAAGAGCATTTTGACACGTACTGCCATATTGTGAACCCCAAATGTAGTACCGGAGCGGGGGGGATTCGAACCCCCGGTACGGGTTAATGCCCGTACGACCATTTAGCAAACGGTTGCTTTCAGCCTCTCAGCCACCGCTCCAAATTGTGGGAGGAGTATAGCGGGAAGAGAGCTGTCCGTCAACCGCAAAATGCGCTAGTAGGTGAAAAAAGTTCGATGTTCGTACATTAGCATTGACCCGGAAGCTCGTCGGGAGCATAATAGGGGCGATATGAAGACCCCTGTAACAGTGACTGTGACCGGCGCTGCCGGCAATATCGCCTACTCCCTGCTTTTCCGCATTGCCGCGGGAGAAATGCTGGGTGCAGATCAACCGATCGTGCTCAAATTGCTTGAGATCACTCCGTGTCTGGACAAGCTACACGGCGTTGTGATGGAGCTGGATGACTGCGCATTCCCCCTCGTTAAAGAAATCGTCGCAACGGATGATCCTGCCGTGGCTTTCAAGGATGCCAACTGGTGCATGCTCGTGGGTTCCGTACCCCGTAAGGCCGGCATGGAGAGAAAGGACCTTCTGAGCATCAATGGCAAGGTCTTCATCGGTCAAGGCAAGGCTATTGCGGAAAATGCCGCGCCTGACTGCAAAGTCTTCGTCGTGGGCAATCCCTGCAATACAAACTGCCTCATCGCCCTGCACAATGCCACCGGTTTGCCGAAGGAGAACTTCTTTGCCATGACAATGCTCGATGAATTCCGCGCGAAGAGTCAGCTTGCCGCAAAAGCCGGCGTCCCCGTCTCCGCCGTAACCAACATGACAATCTGGGGCAATCACTCCTCCACTCAATATCCGGACTTCACGAACGCCAAGATCAACGGTAAACCCGTCACCGAAGTTATCTCGGACATCGACTGGCTGAAAGGAGAATTCATCAAAACCGTGCAACAGCGCGGCGCCGCCATTATCCAGGCGAGAGGAGCATCCTCCGCCGCCTCTGCAGCCAATGCGGCCCTCATGACCGTCAAGAACCTCGTTACTCCCACCCCGGAGGGCGATTGGTTCTCGGTGGCGAGCTATTCTGATGGTTCGCAGTACGGACTTCCGGCGGACATCATTTGCTCGCGCCCCACACGTACCAATGCCGATGGCTCACACAGCATCGTTGAAGGCTTACCTTTGGATGACTTCTCTCGCGAAAAGATCACAGCCAGCTGCAACGAGCTTCTTGAGGAACGCGCCGCAGTACTCGGCTGAGCAAAGTCTTCCAACCTGTTTTTGTGTCTCTCATCGACCGTCGCGCTCGTATCGCGGCGGTCTTTTTTTTCAGTACTGAGCCCGGAGGGACAGGGGAAACATATGTACCTAGCAATTGAATATTTCGTATGCAACGACGTCGTGCAGCCGCATCAAATCGCTCATCTTGCATTCTCCCGTCCCGTTACATGCTTCCGTATTGATCGCTTGTGGAAGAGCAAGGCATGGTGAAAAAAATCACGCATGGCGGACATCTTCACGAAGGTCGGACTCTCATAGGTATACTGACAGCCGTCACGCTTGTGCTTGCCATGAGAGAGGGAATGTGGTATGCTCGGTGCAATGAGGAAGACTCTGATTATAGTAGCAACCATAGGTGTACTTGCGCTACCGATGTGCGATCAGGTGGAGGGTCCCCTGCCGGCAGGATCGGTGACCGCAACGGATCCCCGTGCTGATGAGCTGGTGGAAAGAGCGCAAGCCCTAATGGCGAAAAATAAACTTTCGGCGGCGAAGAGTTTGCTGCGTGAAGTGGCGGAGTATCACTCACTTTCCCCTATTGCACCACGAGCCCGCATTTTGCTCGGCGAGGTTGAGGAACGCCGCAACGACCCACGCGAAGCCTTCCGTCAGTACGGTAAGGTCGTAGAACGTTACCAGGGTAGTGAGCTCTACGAGCAAGCGCTTAACCGACAACTCGCCATCGCTACTGCTGCTGCAAACGGAAAACTGAAGGGGCGTGTGCTCTGGCTCTGGGATGTGCCCATGGAAAGCGACAAGGTGATCGAGTGGCTTGAAACCATCACGAAAAATGCACCTTATGCCGATATGTCCGCCACGGCCTCCAGCATTCTGGCAGATTACCTTGTCAAGCAAAGGCGTTTTGAGGAGGCGGCTGCTGTGTACAAACGTCTCGTAGATAACTACCCGGATAGTCACTATGCGCCCGGTGCACAAATGATGCTGGCTCGTCTGCTCGCCTCCAGTCACACACGCGGAGACCGTAATCTCGTTAATCTTGACCGCGCCCGCGAAGCCTACGAGGAGTATACCCTGCTTTTCCCGGACAAAGCAGGAGTCAATGAAGCGCGAGAAGGAGCCGCAGAAATGCAACGCCTTCTGGTGCAGCAAGAACTCGAGGTCGGGAAATACTACATGCAGCGCGCGCGTGAATACGCGGCAGCTATCTTCTGTTTTGAAGACGTTATCCGCCAAGCCTCTCTCAATCCTCAGGCGGCAGAAGAAGCTCAGCGCCTTCTCGCCCAGCTTCGCGCTGCCGCCCCAACTCAGTCCAGCTCTCAGCCGTGATAGCTTTCTTCTCTAAACTTCTCGTCGTCTGCGGCGTTCTTCTTACCTCCTCCTGCGGTTACCACCTTGGCGGTGTTCGCAACCGCGCTCTCGACAAGATGGATACCATCTGCGTCGATATGTTCCAAAACCAAACCCTCTACTCGAACGTCTCCATGCAGCTGACAACCGCACTGGGTGACAATTTGCAGCGCGACGGAGGCTTTCGCTTGACCTCTCCTGATGATGCCGATCTCGTCATCACCGGCGTCGTCGAATCCGTGTCCGCGGCCTCGCTGCGAACCGACTCGCAAAACACCTATGTGAGTTCAGAAATCGGGTTGACCGTTACCGTGCGCTATACTGTTACAGAAAATGCGAGCGGCAAGGTGCTGCGTTCCGGGTTAGTCTCCGCCCAAGGAAGCTTCTTCAACGATGAAGGCAACGTCCAAACTGCGCGCGATAGCGCCCTCTCCTACGCTACTCGTCTCGCCGCTGAAAAAATTGTCCTTGACCTGACAATTCCATGATTGTGTACCCGGTCACATTCGTCGGTCTACCCATCGGCAACAGGGAAGACATCACGCGACGTGCGCTGGAAATTTTGCAGGATGTTGATTGCATCTGCTGCGAGGACACGCGCAACACGGGGATGTTACTTGCGCACTATGGCATCCGCAAACCCTTGCTCAGTCTGCACGAACACAACGAACGCGAGCGCGCCCCCGAAGTTGCCGACCGAGCGCTTGCAGGTGAACGCTTTGCCGTGGTATCGGATGCCGGCATGCCCGGTGTAAGTGATCCGGGCTACCGACTTATCCGAGAGCTCCAGAAGCGCGATATAGCCTACACGGTCCTGCCCGGCCCCTCCGCCCTCATCACTGCCCTTGTCGGCTCCGGTCTTCCCAGCGACTCCTTCTTTTTCGGCGGCTTTCTTCCCGTCAAATCCGGCAAACGCACCCAGGTACTTGCTCAAGCTTTAGCCGCAAACTATACCTCAATCTTTTACGAATCACCCTTTCGCATCCTCTCCTCTCTCAAAACGATCGCCTCCCTCGATCCTTCCGCGCCTCTCTGCGTTGCGCGTGAACTCACCAAACTTCACGAAACGTACCACCGCGGGTCTGCTCCGGACCTGCTTGCGCATTTCTCCTCCCATCCTCCCAAGGGTGAAATCGTCCTTCTCGTCGCCGGCACGAACGCTCCTCGGAATTCCTAGCCCCCGATATATTTCCCCTCTCATTGCTCATCTATCCCGAGCAACCCTTCAGCCGCCATTGGCCCGAAAATCGGGACGAGAGAAAACATATAGACCGGCCCGAGAAGGACCGTTCAGCGCAGCCCGCATCCTTGAATCATCTCGCGGAAACTGTATGTGCGCGAGAGCATGGAAGCAAGCCAGGGATCCGTCAGCGGCAACTGCGGGGCTCGCGCTATGTTCTCCGGACGAGTGATGCGGGTAAAAAGCAAGAAACGGATCCGTTTGTCATTCAGGGCAATTCTTACAACTCCATATCCGGACGTCCGACGGTTGGCCGACCAATAAACGATGAAAGGCGTACTGTTTATCTGCTGGATGCCGAGGAAGACAACGAAGTGCCCACGTTCGGTAGCCCCCGCAGCAGAGGAGAAAAAGATCTTGAGAAAATCTCCGGGTTTCGCTAAAGCGGGTGAAGTGAAGGAGATGCCTGCGCCCAAGTCATGTACCCACTTAGCGCATCCGGGACCATTGGCATTGAAACGTCCCCAACTCAAATAACCATCCGGGTGCCTCTCGTCCACACGCAAAGCCTGCCATACCTCCGCAGAGAAAACCTTCCTCTCTTCTTGCCTTTCCCAATACTGAAGAGCGCGCAAAAGAACAAGGTAACACGCCGCAGAACAAAAAGTAGGCGAAGCAGCAGAGGGACACCCTTGAAGAGAGCATCCGTTTCGATCCGGGATGACTCCCGAACGAGCCAATCTCACTTCCGCTGCACGATCAGCCGCATATCCTCCACCGCGCGGCATATCGGAGCAAGCCTTCAGAATGCAGGCATTGAAGTCGGCTGCACAAGCAAGACCACCCATGAGTATGAGCCATGCACCCAGCACAGTCCCCCAGCGTGAAATCTTCTGTCTGATGAAGCCGCGCATCCTAATCATTCTCCCTCTTCATCATCCTCATCCTCGTCGTCGTCATCTCCCTCGTCCTCGCCATCATCCTCATCTTCAACATTGTCGGCTCCGGATTCAATTGCCCTGATCAATTTGATACGTTTTTCGAGGTTACGCGCTTGGGTTTGAGCTGCGGCATAGTCTTTTGCTGCAGCTCGGCGGTACCAGGAGAGCGCTTCATCGAGGTTTTGATCCACGCCCCTGCCGAATTCGTTGCACAGGCCGTAGTAGAATTGGGCCTTGGTGTTGCCCTGAATGGCAGCCTTTCGATACCATTTGGCTGCCTCGACAATATCTTTCTTCACCCCACTCCCTCTCTCATAGCACATCGCTAAGTTTAATTGGGCCGCATCGTTGTCCCGTTCCGCGGAAATTCGGTACAGGTTGGCGGCCTCCTGCTCGTCGCGCTCAACGCCCTCACCGAGCTGGTAGGCAACAGCGAGGTTGTTGATCGCATAGTTGTAACCTTGGTCAGCCGCCCGACGGTACCACTTCACCGCTTCTTCGTTATTTTTCTCAACTCCCTCGCCATGAGAGTAACAAACCCCCATGAGGAATTGCGCCGCTGCGTTTCCTGCATTGGCAGCACGACTCAATATCCGTGCATATTCAACCGGATCCTTTTTGACGCCATCACCATGCCTGTACATGCGAGCCAGGTGCATCGTCGACTTCTCATCTCCCTTCTCCATCGCCTCACGCAGCAGATCCATCGCCTTGTCAACATCTCTGCGCACTCCCCTACCATACTTATAGCAGAGAGCAAGTTCATACGTCGCCGGGAGATACCCCATCTCGGCAGCTCGGCGAATGAGGGCAACGCCTTCGATTTGATCCATTTCCAAACCCTCACCGAATAGATAACATTTACCGAGCAGAAGCAGACCGAAATCGTCCCCCCGATCAGCAGCCATACGGAACCAGCGTACGGCCTCCTCCATGTTTTTCGCTACGCCCCTGCCCTCTTTGTAGCATATGCCGACGTTACTCATTCCCCTAAGCTCGCCGAGATCGGCGGCTTGTTTGTAGTAGCTCAGCGCCTTATCCTCATCCACGTCAACACCTCGTCCTCGAGCGTACATCCACGCCAAGTTCACCAAAGCGGTGGCATTTCCTTGCTGCGCAGCGAGTTCAAAGTAGTGCCGGGCCGACTCATCATCGCGCTCACCGAGAATACCGTTGGTGAGGTACCAGCCGTAGGAATTCTGTGAGATGTTGTCACCCATTTCAGCTGAGCGGCGGAGCAGATCCAGCGCCAGCTCAGGGTTCTTCTCCGTTCCTGTTCCTCGCTCGTAGCAGTAGGCAAGCTGACGCAGACCGGTCGAATGACCGGCATCCGCCGACTCTTTTGCGAGACGGAAAGCCTCCGCCGGATTTTCATCAAGCCCCCGTCCGAATCGGTAAAAACGACTGAGATTGGCCTTGGCTTCAGGATCGCCCGCGTCAGCAGCCTGCCGATACCAACGAGCCGCCACCCGATTGTCAGGCAGCACTCCCTTGCCGTCCTCGTAGCACCGAGCGAGCTCAACCTGAGCAGGAATGTAATGATTCTGCGCAGCGCTGAGGAAAAGTCGCGCCGCTTTCTCTTCATCCTTGGGCACAACCTTTCCGTCACGGTATTGGCATGCCAGCTCAGTCTGGGCACGGGCATCGCCGCGCTCCGCCAGTTCAACCAACATCTGTTGTGCTTCTTCATATTTCCCTTCCCGGAGGAGTTTCTCTCTCTTCTCAAATGAGGGTCGCGTCAGATAATCGTAAGCGAGTACTCCCCCGCCCGCAAGTACGAGAAAAACCGCTGAGAGAGAAACGATGAGAAGGAGCCTTCTCTTGCGGGACATGTGAGATGGCTCATGCGTCGCTGTTTGTTCTTTCGTGCTGTCCATGGTATTTATGAGAGATTCTCTTCATGACTTTTGTCATCGTCCTCCTGAGCTTTCCCTTCTTCGTCCTCGACGGCTTCCTTCCTCTCCTCCTCTTCTTCCTCATCAAGATCGACCCCCTGCTTGATGAGGCTCTCACGCAATCGCTTCACCTCGTCTTTTGCTTCAGAGTTACCATTGCAGGCGGCGCGACGGTACCAGATCAAGGCCTGCTTGGGATTGGGTTCCATTCCCTCACCCCGCTCAAGGCATCTGCCGTAACTGAGTTGGGCTTCAGCATGCTCCTGAATGGCAGCCCTACGATACCATTTGAGGGCTTCTTGCTGATCCTGCGGCACACCTTTGCCGTCACGGCAGCATACCGCAAAACGGTACTGCGCATACGCATCGCCTTCCTCGGCGGCTTTTCGGTAGAGACGAGCGGCCTGTACATCGTCCTGCTGCACTCCTTCGCCGCTCCGGTAAGCATCTGCAAGACGGTTGACTGCGGCCAGATGATTATTTTCTGCCGCCAATGCGAACCAGTGGACCGCTTGCTCCGGATCCTTTTTGACGCCGATACCATCGCTGTAATAGATACCGAGGGTAAATTGAGCGCGTTCGAATCCACGTTCGGCGAAATCCCGTATCATACGGGCTGCTTCTTCCGGATTTTTTTCAACTCCCCTTCCATTTTTGTAGCGCGCGGCCATCTGGAGAGCGGCGTCAAGATGACCGGCCTCTATGGCCCGTCTGTAATACTTGACAGCAAGGTTCGGATCCTTTTCAACCCCTATGCCCTCTTCAAAACAAATGGCGAGAAAATTCAACGCATTGGCGTAACCCTGCTCGGCAGCTTGGCGAATGAGTGAGATTCCCTCTGCGGTATCACAACTCACTCCTTGTCCGGACAGGTAGGAGATTCCCAGATTATATAAACCGCTCAAGCATCCTTGGTCCGCGGACAGCCGGAAATAGCGAAAAGCCTCCTCTAAGTTCTTCTCCACGCCCCTGCCGCACTTGTAGCATAGCCCGACATTGTTTTGCCCTATGGGGTTACCGAGATCCGCTGCTTGGCGGTAGAGCTGCAAGGCTTTTTCCTGGTCTTGCTCAACACCTCGCCCCAATTCGTACATCCAACCGAGATTCAACATGGCGGTGGTGAAGCCTTGCTCGGCCGCAAGCTCAAAAAATCGCATGGCCTGGTCGTCATCGCGCGCACCGAGCTGGCCGCAACATAAATGCCAACCATAGGTATTCTGAGCGACGGGATCACCGCTGGCAGCGGCAACGCTGAAAAGCCGCAGAGCTTCCTGCGCGTTCCTTTCCGTTCCCACACCCTCTGCGTAGCAAAGACCCAACTGGCGACAGCCCTCGGCATTGCCGGCATCAGCTGACATCTTCGCGTAGCGAAAAGCCTCCGCAGGATTTGCCTCCAACCCTCGACCAAGCCGGTAAAAACGACTAAGGTTCGCCATAGCCGTGGGATCTCCGGACTCAGCGGCTATTCGATACCACTTGGCCGATTCTCGGTTACCGGGAAGCACGCCTTCACCGTTTTCGTAACATTTCGCAAGAGCAAGCTGCGCAGGAGCATATCCATACTGCGCAGCCTTGAGGAAGAGTTTCGCGGCCTTCTCCCCATCTTTCGGTTCACCCCTGCCTTCTGCGTAATGCCGACCGAGTTCGGTCTGCGCTCGAGCATCTCCCTGCTCCGCCAATTCCCGGAGCATTGCCTCTGCTCGCTCTTTTTCCCCGTCCTGCACGAGATGCTCCCATTTTTCGAGGGAGGGAGCGCCGCAGGAGAGGTATACCGCGACGCCGCCGAGGACGAGAAGAAACGCCGAGGAGCCGAGCACCAAGGGAAGTTTCCCGACGTGCCGCCTCGCATCATCTCTCTTGGACGTCTGCTTGGTCATGGGATCAAGGAGCAAGAAGTTAAGCCTCTTTTTCCAACTGGGAATACGCGTAAACTTCATCCGGATCCTCTCCGCGTTGAGGTTTCTCCACCCTGCTGCGGAAGAGTCGCATAATAAATACGAAGGAGCAAGGAATGAAGAATACGCCCAGCCCCGTCGCTATCGTCATACCAATCACGACCACAACCCCAATGGCGTTACGAGCCAAAGCTCCCGCACCTTCAGCCACCAGCAGCGGCACACAACCCAGGATAAATGCAAATGATGTCATCAGGATAGGTCTCAACCGCAGTCGTGCCGCCGTCACCGCAGCATCCAGCAATGTGAGCCCTCGCTCCATCTGCAGCACGGCGTATTCCACAATGAGGATGGCATTCTTGGCTGCTAGCCCCACTAGCATCACCAACCCGATCTGTGCGTAAAGATTGAGCTCCACCTTGTACATCCACAATCCGAAAAATGCTCCCAATACTGCCACAGGCACGGATAAGAAGATGGCCAGAGGCAATGTCCATTTTTCATACAAAGCCGCCATAATGAGGAAGGCAAAGAGAGCCGATAACGCAAAGATGGATCCCAGTCCCAGCCCTTCCTGCACCTTCTTCTCCTGGAAGCTCATATCAATATAGTCGATGGCGAATTTCGTCGTATCCATCGTATCGTTGAAGCAGGCTTCCACAGCCGCCATCGCCTGCGCAGTGGAGTACCCCGCAGCAGGAGTCACGTTGATACGCGCTGCGTTGTAATTATTCATGTGGAAGACGAATTCCGTATCGGCTATATCCTTAATCGTGACGAGTGTACTGAGGGGTACCGACTCGCCGGCGCTGTTACGCACGTAGAAGTTGGCGATTTGGTCCGTGTTCACTCGACTGGCTCCGGCTGCCTGAAGATAAACCTGCCACTGCTGTCCAAATTTGGTGAAGTAGTTCACAAACTGAGAACCGTTGAAGCACTGCAGCAGTGCGTTCGCCGCCGAGTAATCCACTCCCTGTGCGAGGCACTTGTCTTTATCGATGGCAATGCTCTTTTGCGGCACTTGAGGGAGCATCATGTCCGACGCCGCAGCAATAGCGGGGTACTTGCGCAGGGCTTCCTCATAACGTTGAGCCTGCTCATAGAGAGCCTGCACCCCCTGTCCTTCCATATCTTCCAAAACGACGGAAATGCCGTTGCCTGTACCTACACCGGGGATAGCCGGCGGACTGGTGACGAAGGTAATGCCATCTGCGCCGCATGTCATGAGAGCCGTAGTGAGGCGACGCTGGATATCCAGAGCGGTAGGCTTTTTGCCGTTCTCCATCGTCGGGCGCTTGTCAAAGTCTTTCAGTTTGACGAAATACGTCATCGCGTTTGTCGTCTGCACATTGATGATGATGTTCATGCCGATGATGGAAATAACGTTTTCCGTGGCGGGGTCGCTGGACAGAGCGTTCTCGACGGCAACGGTTTGCTCAGTCAAACGCTGGAGCGAGACACCGGGCTTCATGATAACGCCGCAGAGAAGGAATCCCTGGTCCTCATCCGGCAGGAACCCGCCGGGAACCTGTCGGGAAACGGGCCAAATACACACGGCGAGCGCCGCAAGGAGGGGAATGGAAATAATGAGGTGTCGACACATCCATCCGCAAACTCGTGAGAAAGCTGCGGATAATTTTTCGTATCCTGTGTTGAAGAGATTGTAGAGCGGTGTGAGAAGAGATCTTTCTTCTGATTTAGGCTTGAGCAGCAACGCTGATAGCGCAGGCGACAAGGTCAACGCGTTGAAGGCTGATATCAACATGGACACGGCGATTGTCACGGCGAACTGCTGAAAAAGCGTGCCCGTGATGCCCGGAAGCAGGACCGAAGGCAGGAAAACGGCTGCCAGCACAAGCGCGATGGCCACCACAGGTCCACTCACCTCCTTCATAGCCGCAAAAGTGGCCTGTCTCGCACTCATTCCTCTCTCCATGTGCGCCTCCACGGCTTCCACAACGACAATGGCGTCATCAACAACGAGACCTATGGCTAGCACCATGCCCAGCAAGCAGATCGTGTTGAGAGAAAAACCGAGGATGGGGAAAAAGCAGAAGGTCGTCACCAGTGAAACAGGCACGGCTATGAGCGGAATCAATGTTGCACGCCACCCCTGCAGGAAAATAAACACCACAATGGCTACCAGAACAAGAGCCTCAAAGAGGGTGTGAATGATCTCGTTGATCGAATCTGTCACCGGGGTCGTCGTATCCAACGCGACAAACCCTCGCATCCCCTCCGGCATCACTTTCTCCTTCTCAGCAAATAACTTACGCAGGCGCTCGGCTGTTTCCAATGCGTTCGCGTCCGCCGATTGGTAGATGGCGATAGCCGTGGCGGGTTGACTGTTCACGCGCCCGGCTAGAGAGTAACTTTGTGATCCGAGTTCAATGCGTGCGATATCGCGCAGGTGCACCGCTTGCGTGCCCTCCTGATGCACGATAATATCCTCAAACTCTTCAACGGACTCCATGCGCCCCTTGTTGCGGATGGTATAGGTAAACTCCTGCCCGTCCGGCATGGGCTCCGCACCCACCGCGCCGCCGGGATTAATCGTGTTCTGAGAATTGACGGCATTGTACACCTCTTGCACCGAAATGCCCTTCTGAGCCATTTTTTCACTATCCAGCCAGATACGCACAGCGTAACGACCGCCGAACACCATCACATCGCCGACGCCCTTTATGCGTTTGATGGGATCCACCATGTTGATGTAGGCGTATCCCGTCAGGTCGATGGGGTTAAAGAAGCCCTGCGGCGAGTCGATAGCGTACATGATAAGCGGCAGGCCCGAGGACTGCTTGATGGTGACCCCCATCTGGGCGACAGTGGCAGGCAGCTGTGAGGTAGCCTGACTGTATCTCATGTACGTGAGCTGCTGGTCCGTATTGGCGTCTGTGCCCGGTTCAAAGACGACATTGATGCTGCATGTGCCGTTGTTGGAGGAAGTGGAATTCATGTAGTCCATTCCCTCGATACCGGAGAGCTGCAGTTCGATGGGAGTCGCGACGGAATCGGCTACCTCCTGCGCATTCGCGCCCGGGTAAGTCGCACTCAAATTGATCGTGACCGGGGCGATATCCGGGTACTGCGAGATGGGCAAGCCGACCATGCTGATGATTCCAAGCAGGGTCGTAACGATCGCTATGACCGCAGCAATAATGGGATGTTTGATAAAGAATGGAGACATAACTGGAAATAAGCTGGAAGTCTGAAGTTAGTTGTTTGCAGAGGGTTGGGGCGATGCGCCGTGTTGATCGACCGGCAGGTTGGGGGAGGAGCTGCCTCCGTTGCCGTCAGCCGTCACTGATTCCACCACGGTCCGAGTCGTTCGGTAGTGATAGGGCGTCGGTTTGAGTTTGTTTACATGCGCGCCGACCTTTTCGTTGGCGGCGTAGACCTGAGCTGCCATCAACGAGCCTTCCACCACAACCGGTACGTTCGCCATATCATCAAAGCCTAGCCCTTTGAGCGTCATCTCCATCACGGAGGCGTACCCCTGCCTGCTCGCAATGAGATCCAGCTCATCTCCGGCTCCTGCCTGCTTGAGGACGAGACCTCGGTAATCCGTGGCGCCGCTTTGACGCAACAACAGCGCGTCCCAATCCTCAACGCCCGCTTTCTGCGGCATATCATCCGGCAGGTTCTTTCCCCCATTCATCTTGACAAGCAGTTCCCGAGCATCTTTCGCCCCGGATTTCTTCAACAGCAACTCCTTCCAATCTTTCACCTGCGATCCCTCCAGTACGACAGCTTCCAAGCTGGGAGCCTTGCTCTTCGCGAGAATCATCGCTGTCACAATCCCACGGTCGACATCCACGATCTGCATGGGTTGGAGGACGCCGGGCTTTCCTTCCTCATCCGCAATCGAGAGGTTGACCAGAGCCCCTCGTTCAATGGGCAGCATCTGCGGCGCACCGTCGGGACGAACCAACACGAGAATGTCTCGCCCTTTCGCATTCATCGGCGCCCGTGCCGGCACGAGGTAGGCCCCCTTCCGGGAATTCAGTCCGGCCCTCACACGCACAGGCATTCCGCTGCGCAAGCCTCCGTCCGAGTTTTCGACATACCCGACGACCTTGAGGGTGCCTGTCGTGCGATTCACTGAATTATCAGCGGAGACGACGTGTCCTTGCTCCGGATACACGCTGTCGTCTTCAAGAATGACATTGAACCCGGGCATCGAATCCCCGCCCTGTCGATTCCCCTTCGCCTCGTACGCCGTGATTCCCTGCAAAGCCCCTTTTCCACTCACCTGGAAATCGACCCGCATCGGATTCACGGAGGAGAGGGTGACAAGCGGCTCAGGATCGGATGGCGACACAAGTGCGCCTACGGATGGCTTGTGGATGCCGACGCGACCATCAAATGGGGCGCGGATGACGGTGTAGTCTAAATTGATTTGGGCCAGGCGGAGGGCCGCTTCCATTTGCGCGACGCTCGCTTGAGCCTTCAACAAGGCAGCTTCCTGGGTTTTAATGGCGCTGCTGGCATCGGTGAGCGTCTTATCGGAAATAGCTCCCGGAGTACCGGCATTGAGCTTGGCATATCGCTCGTAATCTTGGCGGGCACGGTCCAGCTGGGCTTGAGCTTGCTCAACGGAAGCCTTGGCCATCAGGAGATTTGCTTGAGCCTCGGTCACTTCTGCCTGGAAGAGCGATGGGTCAATGGTAAAAAGCACATCTCCCTTTTTCACGATAGCTCCATCACGAAAGTGCTGTTTGAGGACAAAACCGCTCACCTGTGGCCGTATATCGGTCTCCTCCACGCCGCGCAGTGTACCGAACCACTCGTCCGGCACATCCACATCCTGCCGCAACAAAGGTCGCACCTTCACAGGCATGGGAGGCATGCTGGCCTTGGCATTCGGGTTTTCGGCCGGTTGCTCCTGTCCGGATGCAGCGGCGGCGACAGCCGGGAGCATCTGTGGCTTGTAGGAGAAAGGTTGGGGATCAATCGTGCCGCGGGGGGTTGGGTCGCCGTCTTTGATGCGACTGTTGGCGGAGGATATATTGGCAGCGAAGACAGAATTCTGCTCGTCGGCCACCACGAGAGCATCTGAGGGTTTCTCGTAACCGAACTGCTTAACAATCTGCGCAAGATTGCCATGTAGGCCGGTGACAGCAACCATTTCCTGTGTGGATGTGTAACCGTCCTCCTCACGCACGGGTATGCTGTACAGACCCTCGTTCACCACGGGCACCATGTGCGGTTCATTCTTCGGATCCACGACAATGATAAAGTCATTCCTGAGCACACTGCGGATAGATTGTTTCGGCACGAGCAGCGCTTCCTTCTGTAAAAGAGGAATACGCAAACGTACCGGCATACCGCCGCGCAACACGTGTTCCGGGTTGGACACCTCCCCGGTCACGTTGATCAGCCCTGATTCACTCACCTTGCTCTCCATCGCCGTCAGTTTCCCCTTCTGCGGGAAGGTGCTGCCATCCTCCAGCACAATGTCTACCGGAGGAGGCGGCGGTAGTTGCGTCTTCTCCCGAACGGTAATATCGCCGTACTTTCGGAAGGCATCAATCATATTGTCGCTGTTGATGGAAAAATCAAAGCGAATTGGGTCAACGGATGTGATATTAGCGAGCTTGGTGGCAGGACTCACAAGGTCTCCCTGCGATACCTCCGCCGTGCTCATGATACCATCGTAGGGGGCTCGAATAATGGTGTAGTCCAAATTGATTTGGGCCTTCTGAACGGCAGCTGCATTCTGCTCAGCGGCGGCGTGAGCGGCATCCACGGCAGCTCTGGCTGCGCGCAGGCGCTGCTGCGCATCCGTGAGCTCTTTTTCGGAAACAGCGCCATTGTTTACAAGCTGGGTATAGCGGTCCACGTCCATCTGTGTCTGCTCGCATGCAGCCTGAGCAGAAGTCACATTGGCCTGAGCGGCCTGAAGATTGGCTTGCGCAACGGCGAGTTCGGCCTCAAAAACGGAGGGGTCGATGCGGAAGAGGATATCCCCCTCCTTCACCGAACTGCCATTGGGAGCCTCCTGCGAGAGGAGAAAGCCCGTGACGTGCGGATGAATATCCGTGTCTTTTTTCCCGCGCAAGTAGCCAAACCATTCACCCTTGTCTGTGACGGTTTGCTGCAACATGTGAAAGGTACGAACCTGAGGCGGGTCGGATTTCACGGCTTCCTTGGTTCCCTCTTTGCAGCTTGACGCCGCGAGCGCCAGCACACATACGAGCGCGCCAATGATCCGTTGTCCGCTGTTTCTGTGTCGTTGTATTACTTGTTCTTTCATGGCAAATTCTGCTAGGTACAGGCTCGAAGGATGATAACGAAGAGGATGCAGAGGAACACAAGCAATTTGCCGGAGGTAATTTCATTGCTGTTTTTTTCCTGAGTCCTTTCGGTACTCGGCTCCTGGCGGACAGGATGATAGGCTACCTCATCAGGTGGAGTCTCAAAACGTCGAGTCACCGGGAGCGGCACTTGTACCTTTCGGGCCGCCTTTACCTCAGCTGTCCGTACCTTTTCCCCGCCGTCAATTTTCTTCACGTCGGTCGGCGCGGCAACGACAACTTTTCCCCCTTGTTCGCGAATTTCCTGCGGCAGAGAGGAGAGTGAATGGGTGCGCTCAGCAAATTCTCTCGCACGCTCATCCTGCTCCTTCACCATGACAAACAGTTTTGCCACGAGGGCATCGGACATCTCCTCCAGCGCCTTGCGTTGTGCATCCAGAACTTCGAAAGCTGATGTGTTCTCCTCATCGCTTTCCGAGATTTTCCCCCCCCCGTTTACTTGTTTGGCTGCCGAATCATTCATGCCTTAAGTTCTTCATTCATCGAGGGTTGACCACTAGCCGTCGCTACCTCCTTCATCATCCGCAGCACGTAGGAAACGACCTTTTGCCGATCGCCATGCGCCGTCCAAACGGCATAAAGAAAATCCGCCGGAGGTATTTCACCATGAGCCCGCAAAAATGCACGATCCTTCGCACAGTAGAACATGAGGCTACGCGGCAGCGTGCCGTGCAACTTCGCCTCCGCCTTGCGTATGATTCGTGGTAAATACGCTATGTCTTGAAATTCATCGCTCTCCCGCGGAATGTCTGTCTCCTTGAGCAGCACGGCTCCTCCCATGATTCCCCGCTGATTTGTCAGGAAAAATGCCCTGCGCGCGGCGGCGATCAGCAGAATCGTCGAAGGCGTGGGGTCGCCGAGAGTCGCGTAATCCTCCACATAATCATACATTTCCTGGTTTGTGTACCCAAAAGTCGACAGAAAAGCCTGCTCGCCGGGAAGGAAAAACTGCTCGGCGCTTCCTTGTCGCTGTTCGTGGAAACGGTACACCGCAGCGGTGAAAATCTGCATGAATTGGTCGTTCCACTCCATGGCTCTCATTATACCTTCTAACCCGGTACGGCGCAAGTAAAAAGAGCCTGCCGCGGAATATCCGTGGCAGACTCTGTCTGAGTTATCTTTTTTCAGGCTTATGGAGGCGAGAAAGGAAAATTACTCTGCCGAGCCTTCCTCTCCCTTTTTGCAGCAGCAGCAACCGGCTATCAGAGCATACACACCCGCTGCCAGTAAACCGCCCACAAGGGGCGCTACGATGAATACCCACACACTGCTCAAAGCATCTCCCCCTACCAGCAACGCCGGCCCAAGGCTACGAGCCGGGTTCACCGACGTTCCCGTGAAGGGAATGCCCAGAAGGTGGACCAGTGTGAGAGACAGACCGATCACGATGCCTGCCACGCTCCCATAGTTCTGTTTGCTCGTCACCCCCAAAACCGCCAGCACAAACACAAAGGTCAAAATGCACTCCACCAGCAGGGAGCACGGCACGCAACCCTGATAGAGAGCATTCGCGCCCAAAGCACTGCCCGGCTCCGCCAGACACTTCAGGACTTCAGCTCCGGCAAGGGCTCCCAGACACTGGAACACCACATAACCGATGAAGTCCTTGATACTCATCCGGCGACTTACCAACATACCGATTGATACGGCAGGGTTGACGTGGCATCCGGACACATTGCCGATTGAATAAGCCATCGCGACGATGACTAGTCCAAAGGACAGAGCGGTAGCGATGTAGGACCCGATATTGCTCATGGAGCAGTGGGTCATTGCAGCCGTTCCGCAGGCAAAGAGCACCAGCACGAAGGTGCCGATGAATTCCGCTATATATTTTCTCAGACTATTCATAGTTTTAATTTCGTTGTTCAGAGCGCACTCGCGCCCCGCTCATCCTACTCTACTCGATGAGGCTTTGCTTGTCAAGTTTGCGACTCGCCGCCGTGTTAAGAACGCGTTACCTCATAATTCAGGACGCCGAAAAGAAGGAATGGTACAATGAGTTACGATCGGTTACCTCAAAAATAGAG
>CANQSY010000009.1 GCA_947626635.1 uncultured Akkermansia sp. | reverse complement strand
TTGCCCAGACTCTCCACGTAGAGCAGCTTCGTGTTCGGACGTATCGCTGCCTCGTAGTTGCCCGGCTCCGCCGCGTCTACAAAGGTGACGTCGATTCCCACCTCCTTGAACAGATGCGCAAAGAGGTTGTAGGTGCCGCCGTAGAGTGTCGTTGAGGAGACTATGTGCTCCCCCACACCCGTGATGTTGCGCACCGCGTAGTCCACCGCTGCCGTGCCCGACGCCACGGCCAACGCTCCTACGCCGCCTTCCAACGCCGCGATTCTCTTCTCCAACACGTCGCTCGTGGGGTTCATCAATCGCGTGTAGATGTTGCCCGGACGCGTCAGCGCAAAGCGTCCCGCCGCTTCCGCGCTGTCCTTAAATACGTATGATGTCGTCGCGTAGATCGGCACCGCTCGCGAGTCCGTCGTCGGATCCGCCTGCTCTTGCCCCACATGCACCTGCAGGGTCTCAAATCGATATGTCTTGCTCATGGTCGTGGTCTTCTTGATATTTTAATTCCTACTATTTCGGTAGGAACACAGGTAATTTAGCAAAATCAGACGTCCGTGTCAACAGTAAAAAGAAAAAAAAGTGAAAAAAATAACGTACGTCCCAAGAAAAAGGACATTGTGGCAAAGTTTGGAATGGACAAAACGGGGGCATGGGGGTAGGATAGGAGCAGCCCGCGGTGAAAATGCGGGAAGAAGCAACGAACATCCAGCAACTGTTTTTATTATGTTCAACTATCCGTCCAAGAAAACTGAAACCGAAGTACCCGGAACTCCGACGCGAGAAGATGATGCGATGCCGGAGTGGGGCGCCGGACCCTTCGAGGGAGCAGCCGGCGAGGGAAACGCAGCCGATTTTATGCAGGAGGAAGGGACGTCATCGCCCTTTGGTGAATCTTTGCCCGGCACTCCATCGTCTTCGACGCGCAACGTGCTCAATTCGGATGTAACGGTCGTAGGAACGCTGCGGTTCACCGACGAGTTGTTGGTGGACGGCTCTGTTGAGGGCGAAATTCAATCCGACGGCATCTTGACGGTAGGCGCGAATGCAACGATTCAGGCCGGGGAGAAGAAAAAGGAGGCCATCCGCACGAAGAGCGCTATCATCCACGGGCGCGTGACCGGGGATGTCATCGTAACGGATCGCGTGCAGTTGGCTGCCACGGCTGAGCTCGTGGGCGATGTGACTGCCGCCAAGATTTCCATTGAGGAAGGAGCCGTCTTTATCGGACACTGCATGGTCGGCAATGTGGCTGCCATGCCGCAAACTCCTTCGCCCGCCAAGCGCAACAGCAAGCGCACGACTCCCGCGCCGCAGGACGATACACCTAACTTGCTCGGATGAGTCGCCGGAAGCAGGCGCCGACAGTGTACAAGACGCAGCCCCTGGTTGCGCCGGGTATATCCGGATACCTGCCGGAGGAAGCGCGCGGTTTTCGCGATCCTTTCGCTCCGGTGGTGGAGAGGGAGACGAGAGTCGCCGTGCCGACCCGTGAGGTGGTCTGCTATGAGTGCGGGAAGAAGTCTCTTGTCCCGCGAGCAGCCCTCTCGGCGCACTGTGTGCACTGCTGCGCGCACCTCACGATGACGGATTACACCCTGAAGCCGGGAGCACGCCGACTGAACATCCGCACGCTGGGGGAGGTGACCTTGCCGTCGCACGTAGAGCTCTCACTGCTCACCGTGGTGGCCTCGCGAATGAAGGCGAGCGGTAAGGTCAACGGGATCAAGTTACGCGTCACGGACACACTGACGCTCGACGAGAAGGCGGAGTTGGATGGGCAGGTGCGTGCGGCGAAACTTCTCGTGAGGAAAGGAGCGCGAGCCCGGGTGAGTCCCGGTCTGTCGGTTGAGAGTGCGGAAGTGCAGGGGACGCTGCAGGCGCGCGTGCACGCGGCGAAATATGTGCACGTGTGCGACGGCGGAGCGCTGATAGGGGATTGTCACACGCCGGAGTTGCGGCTGGAGCCGGGAGCCGTGCATCGCGGCACATGGTATCAAATCCCGAGTTGATCGACCATCACCATGGATATACGTATCAAAGGGGCTTCGCAGAATACGCTGCGTCATATCGACCTCACGCTCCCTGCCGGAAAGATAATCGCCCTCGTGGGACCCAGCGGTTCCGGTAAGAGCACCCTGGCGCACGACACGCTTTTCGCCGAGTCTCGGAGACGTTTTTTGGATTGCCTGTCGCCGGGGGCACGGCGTTTGCTCGCGAGACCCCGGAAACCGGCGGTAGAGAGCATCGAGGGTTTGCCTCCTGCTCTCTGTTTGGAGCAGGGCACGCCGCCGGCGCTCACTCGTTCCGTGCTCGGCAGTATCACCGAGACTCTCGACTACCTGCGCATCCTTTACGCAGCTATCGGTATACCCCATGATCCCAACACGGGCGAAAAACTCACGCGGCTGAGTCCTGACGAGATAGCGGCACAGTTAGGGAAGCTGCCGGGCGGTACGAGGCTCACGCTGCTGGCGCCACTGGCGGTCGGGTTCATGGCGGGCGGGGGCGAGCTGAGCCTGCTGCAGCTGCGCAAGGCGGGGTATCTGCGGCTACGAGTGGATGGAGAGTTAAGGGACTTGGATGAGCTGGAGGATGATATGCCGGCAGCGGAGGCGGTGTGTGAGCTGGTGATTGACCGTTTGGTGTTGAAGGAAGGGATCGAGTCGCGACTGGCGGATTCGTTGGAAATGGCTTTGAAGTTGAATGCGCAGGAGGTGCGGGTGCTCGTGCAGCGCGAGAAGGACGCCACCGAGCTGCTTTCCTTTTATACGAGCTATCGCAATGAGGAGACGGGCTTTTCTCTCCCGGACCTCACGCCTGAACTCTTCTCCCATTACTCGTCGCGCGGTGCGTGTCCCCGCTGCGAGGGACGCGGTTTCGTCGAAAACGGACGCCGCATCGAGACGTGTCCCGCCTGCGGCGGTATGCGCCTCAATCCCATCTCGTTAGCTGTCACTCTCCCTTTCGGTGAGAGGGAACTCAGTCTCGGAGAGTACGCCACGCTGCCCGTGAAGGACAACATGACCTTGCTGGAAAAACTCGACGTTCCGGCGGCGTACAGCAGCTCCCTGCAACCGGCTCTTGAAGCGCTGCGCACGCGCCTCGGCTGCCTCATTGAATTAGGGCTCGGTTACCTTTCGCTCTCGCGCTCGGCAAGCACCCTTTCCGGCGGTGAACTCCAACGCGCGCGCCTCGCGGGACAGCTGGGCGGCGGTCTCTCCGGCGTGCTCTATATCCTTGATGAACCAACGATCGGTCTGCATCCCTCGGAGACGGAAAAACTTGCGCGTTCCCTCCAACGTCTGCGCGACAAGGGCAATACCATCCTTCTCGTCGAGCACGACCCGACCCTGCTGCGCGCGGCAGATTGGCTGGTGGAATTGGGACCTGGCAGCGGACCTCGAGGAGGACAGGTGATGGCATGCGGCACCTACAAGCAGATCCTTCATAACCCGCAATCGCCCACGGGTGCCTGGCTCGCGGGCAAACTCACCTACGCGAAGGCGCAACCGATCTCGCTGGACTCCTGTTCGTGGCTCACCCTGCGCCATGCCTCGGCCCGCAATCTCAAGGATATCGATTTTTCCCTGCCCCTCGGTGCGTTCACGTGCCTGACAGGTCCCGGTGGCTCCGGCAAGAGTACCCTCGTGCATGAGTGCTTGCTGCCTGCCCTGAAGGAGGGGAAGCTGAAGGAGGCGCATCGCATCGAGCGCGCTATCATCGTGGACCAGAGCCCCATCGGCGCTTCGGCTCGCTCCATGCCCGCAACGGCTACCGGGTTGCTGGACGTGTTGCGTCCGCTTTACGCGCGGCTCCCCTTGGCTCGCTCCCGCGGTTATACCCCGGCGCGTTTTTCGCTGAACGGACGCGGCGGCCGCTGCGAGAGGTGTGCCGGCACGGGACTCCTGCAGGTGGATATGAACTTCCTGGCGGATATGCATGCGCCCTGTGATGCATGTCACGGTGCGCGGTACAACCGCGAGACCCTCGAGGTGACGTGGCGAGGAAAGAGCATAGCACAGGCGCTGGCTCTCACGGTTGATGAGGCCTTGGACTTCCTCGGGAGTATACCCGCAGCCGCGGCCATTCTGCAGGCGATGCATGACATCGGACTCGGCTACTTGCCGCTCGATCGCGCGGCAAGCACCCTCTCCGGCGGCGAAGCTCAACGCGTGAAGATCGCAACGTACCTCGCAAAAACAGCTCCGGGCCGTGCGCGGTGGCGCGGCGCCGAGAAGAAGACGTTCCTCTTCATCATGGATGAACCGACTACCGGCTTGCATTTTGCAGAAGTGGACCTCCTCCTCCAAGCAATCTATCGCCTACGGGCGGCCGATCATACCATCCTCTGCATTGAGCACCACGAGGGCATGATTTCACGCGCCGATTATGTCGTCCAACTCGGTCCGGGCGCAGGAGCGGAAGGCGGACAAATCGTCTCCACGTCGCGCCACGACCATTGAGCGCTCGCGCCCGCCTGCGCGCGGATTTCCTGAGAAAGCCCACGAGGGACCGGAGTGGGATTAGACAAAAGCGCAGCTTTTGCCCGTAGGGCTCAGCACCGATGGGGGGGCGCTGAGCCATCGTCAATCGAAATACTAAAGGGCTTATGCTGTATTATCTGCCGTTAACTACACGTTGGGTCGCCTTTTTTCTCGGGACGTTGTGCCGTACGCGTTGGGCATTGTGATTGCCATTGACGTATCAGTGGGAACAAGGTATAGTAGCGGCGTGAAGAAAATTTTATCAACGACCCTTGTGCTTGCACTCCTGGCGTTGTGCCTATGCTCATGCGTCCAGCAGCAACTCGTTTCCGAGAGTGGTCTCTACGATGTGAAGCTGGTGCGCAATCTCAAGGCCGGAGTGGACGGCGGATGGACCTGGGGAAAGGGCAATGCCTATGCCCAACAGAAAACGGGCTCTATTTACATCGCGCCGCTGGATATTACCCTCGTGCGGGAAAAACAGCCCGAGCTTGCCCCTCTCATGGTGCCCCAGATGCATGACTATGTTGTGCAATACGTCTCCCAAGCTCTCGCCGAAGGCAACAAGGCGAACAACATGAACTGGAAGCTGACGGATAAGGAGAGTGAGGCGACGGTGAGGGTCGATATGGCCCTGGTAAGGTTCCGTCCGCAGCGACCCGGGTTGCGCCTTCTTTCGGGGGTGGGCGGACATTTTATCAAGATTCCCGGGATATCGGATGTTGTCGGTAAATTCGCGGAAGGGGACATCTGCATGGAGATGACCATTCGCGATGCCCGCAGTGGACAGCTTTTCCTGGCCTGCAAGGACAGCAACAGAAAAAAGGTCCGTCTCGTTTCCTCGGAAGCCTTCAAACGGAGTGGTAACGCCGACGTCAACCTGAGGACATGGGCGCAGCGTCTTGCACGTGTCATCCGGGAGTGCTCTCCTGACCGCCTGGGCAACGAGACCCTCAGGCAGAAGATTGAAGAGCGTAGCTGGTGGGATGTCGCCAAAGATCGCATAGGGTGGTGATGCGCGAGACTGCGGGTAGCATCTGGGAAGCGAGACTGCGGCAACTGCTGAGTTCGCCGGGGTATGTGCCGATGAATGATGAGGCGTTGGCTCGGTATCTTGACGTGCCCGACAAGCAACGAACAGAGCTGCGCACTCTCATCCGACGCGGACTTCAAAGCGGTGCCTTCGTCCGCTCCGTCGATGGAGGTCTGCTCCCGGCGGGTGCTTCTCCCTCGCCTGTCGGAACGGTACGCGTCCGACACCGCCAGTTATTTTTCGTCCCGGACCTCGTAACTCCGGGTCTCTCCGAAGGGGACAGATGGGACATACGCATCGATCGCCGGCGCTGCATGGGGTGTCTGGACGGCGACCGTGTGCGCGTGAGCCTGATACGTCGTCCTCTGCGAGGAAGAGGTCGCTCCGGGGGCAGGGGGGCACGTAGAGAGCGGGAGCCACGGTGTCTGACAGCGCACGTGGAGGATATTCTGGAACGTAGGCACAAGAGCTGGATCGGCATCTACGGCAAGGAGCGCAAGGAGCACGTTGTGTACGGTGATGGACGAAGTGCGCCGCGTCTCACCTGCCTCCATGCTGCGCCGCCCGAGGGCACGAGTCCGGGCATGCTGGTCTGTGTGGAGCCCGAAAACTACGGAACGTGGAACACGCCGGCACGCGGAAGGGTGACAGAGGTTCTCGGTTGGCCCGGGGAAGCGTCCGTCGATGAGCAGACCGTGATTCGTCGCTACTCTCTGCACGATGCTTTTCCCTCCGAGGTGTTGCAGGAGGTGCAGGACCTGCCTGAACAAGTGCTCCCCTCGGAGGTCGTCGGACGGGACGACTGGTCGCGTAGGTGCGTCGTCACCATCGACCCTGAAGATGCTCGCGATTACGATGATGCCATCAGCCTGCGGCGTCGGGAGGAGGGTGGTTGGGAGCTTGCCGTGCACATAGCGGACGTGAGCCATTATGTGCGTCCCGGAAGTGCGACGGACCGGGAAGCTCTGCGTCGGGGGAATTCAACCTATTTGCCGGGACGTGTGCTTCCCATGCTGCCTCCTGCGTTGAGTGAGGAGTTATGCAGCCTTGCGCAGGGGAAACTCCGGCTTACGGTGCTTTGCCTGATGCAGCTGGATGAGCGCGGCAAGGTGCAGGATGCGCAGCTGCGACGTGCCGTCATTTGCTCCAAACGGCGTCTCGCGTACCCCTCTGTGCAGCGGTTGATCACGGCCGGTGAAAGTGTGGGTGATGAGGAGGTGGATGCCATGCTTCTGGAGGCAGCCGGGCTTGCAAAGATTCTGCGCCGACAGCGTTTTTCGGAGGGCTCTCTGGATATTGAGGTGCCGGAGTTGCACATTTTGATGGATGAGGAGGGTCGCCCCATTGAGGTGCAGAAGAAGGTGAGCGACGAGGCCCACAGCTTGGTCGAGGAATTCATGCTGCTCGCCAACGAACAGGTGGCTCTTTTCCTGCGCTCGCACTCTTTGCCCGCCATCTACCGCGTGCATGAGGAGCCGCCTGAGGACAAGTGGCGCGACTTCGCATCCACCTTGCGCGACTACGGGATCAGCGCCTCGCCCATCCCTTCTCGCGGTGAAGTGACAAAGGCTCTGCAAGCGCTGCGCGGGCACCCGGACAGAGAAAGCCTCCAACTCGCGTTGCTGCGCTCCATGATGCGCGCGCGCTACGACACACGTCCGCTCGGTCACTTCGGTCTGGCCAAGGCGGACTACTGTCATTTCACAAGCCCCATCCGTCGTTACGCGGATCTCGCGGTGCACCGGGTGCTTTGCGCCGGACTTTACCCGAAAGAAGAGCGTAAGAGAATGATACCGCCGGGCACTCTGGCGCATACCGCGCAGCATCTGTCCGAGACGGAGCGCACCTCAGCCGCGGCGGAAAACGAGGCTGTGCGTTTGGGTCTGCTCCGCTACCTGGAGCTGCAATCGGCGTCAGACTCTCCCGTGCGTTGGCATGCCGTTGTTTGCGGTGTGTGGACGCATGGTGCGGCTGTGGATGTGCCGGAGCTGCTGCTGCGGGGCTACATACCGGCCTCCTCGTTCACGCAGGGGAGCAGGGTGAGCCCCTACTCGCGGCGCGGCAGGAGACTCATGCCGCCCATCGGTACGCATCTCGACGTGGTACCTGTCGCCGTGGAGTGGGAAAACCGGGATGTTTGCTTCAAACCGGTTGACGGCTGTATGACCGATTAGCCGGCCCGCAGGGGCGAAAGCTCGTGAGGCGGCATTTGCGATTCAGTCATGCGCCAGGATATGACGCGCCACATCCCTCGCTGCGGCATCATCTGCCAGGATGGTTTCAAGATTCATCGCGTCCGGATGCGGTGTGATCTGCTCGTACACCTTTTGCACGGTTTCCCAGATACCGGGAAAAGAGATTCGTCCCTCCACAAAGGCGAGTACGGCTTCCTCGTTGGCGGCATTGAAGATAGCGGGCATTGTGCCGCCGAGCTGCGCGGCGCGGCGAGCGAGGTTCAGTGCGGGAAAGTCCTCAAAACGGGGTCGTTCAAAGTGCAGGTCGCAGAGGTCTTCAAGTCGCAGTTGCTTGAGGTGACCGTCAACGCGTTGCGGGAAGGTGACGGCGTACTGGATCGGAAAGCACATGTCGCTGCAGCTCAGCTGCGCCAGCAGGGAGCCGTCTTTAAATTCCACGAGCGAATGCACGATGCTTTGCGGGTGGACCAGAACCTCGACCCTCTCGATGGGGACGTCGAAAAGGTGTCGCGCCTCAATCATTTCAAGCCCCTTGTTGAAGAGCGTGGCGCAGTCGATGGTGATTTTTCTCCCCATTTTCCACGTGGGGTGGCGCAAGGCTTGTTCGAGGGTGACGTCGCGCAGCTGCTCGCGAGGCGTGCGCAGGAAGGGTCCGCCGCTGGCGGTCAGAATGAGACGATTCACTTCAGCCGCTCCGCCGGGATTGGCGTGCAGACATTGAAAAATGGCGTTGTGTTCACTGTCCACAGGCAACACTTTCACCCCGGCCTCTCGCGCACGCGCCATTACCAGCTCTCCCGCCATCACCAGCACCTCCTTGCTCGCTATCGCCAGGTCCTTCCCATGCTCAATGGCACACAGCGCAGGCCGCAATCCCCCCGTCCCGATGATGGAGAGAAGCACCATGTCGGCCTCCTCCAGTGCCGCTAATTCGCAGAGCCCTTCGTCTCCTACGTGGACCCGTACCCCCGGAGGGAGGAGGTCCACGAGTTCCCCACTGCGGGAAGGGTCTGCGATGCAGACGTGGCGCACGCCGAATTCACGCGCCTGCTCAGCGAGTTGATCGACTCTTGTGCGTGCGGCAAGGGCGACGACCTCCATGCGGTCGGACAGTTTGCGCGCGACCTTAAGCGCGCTTGTTCCGATGCTTCCGGTGGATCCCAGGATAACAACCCGTCGGCGTGTACTCATACGCGCACCATAGTAGCACAAAGAAACGCTATCTGCAAGATTCTCTGCGTGTCAACCGGGGCAAACGCATTTCCCCATACGTTTGCCTATTGACGATTTATGACGAACGAATTACGATTTATTGATAATGTGCGCGTTGCGCTATTTTTTTGAATCATCAACGTATACAGGTAAGGTCTTGAAAACTATCATCATGATGACTGTTTGTCGACATCATTATTGATGCCTACCAACGCTCATATCAGTGGACATGAGCAATCATTTGCCTTGCGCTACGGGGAAAAATGGGCTATATAAGAGGCGTGCCGGTATGTCCCAGTTGTCATTCTACGATTCACGCGGGCGCTGAACAGCAGTGCCCGGTGTGCGGCTACAGTTTGAAGAGGGCGGAGCTTCTATTTGGTGAAGGAGATATAGAGTTCACGAGGGTGGTGGATGAAGCGGGAGCTCTGATGCACAGCGAACGAATGGAACTTATCCGCCTCCTGGAAGACCTTGAACGCAATATATCTCCCGTTGCCCTCGGTATCTACATTACCTCGCACGGACAGGCAAAGGACTTCCGTGCGCATGCCCATTGGGTGTTGAATCATGCCCATATTCACCATCCTTCTTTCGGTCGCCGCGAGCAAGTGCGCGCCATCGAGGAAGCGGAGCTCGTGATGGGACGCCGCGGAGAGAAAATGCCCCCGGAGCCGAGTTCTTTCCTGGGCGCCTGGTGGGAGCGGGCCCGTCGGGGACTGCGTGACCTCGTGCATCCGTACCCGCCGCCGGTACGGAAGGAATGGATGCTGATACTCGTGCTGGATGTGCAGCTCGAGCTGGCCTGCTTCTCATGGGGCTACATGCTGGATCCCTACATCAATCCGGACAGTATCAACAGCTGTATCATCGGCGCTCGCCTCTACTTCCGAGAGCGAGCCATGGCAGTCGGGTTGCGACGCGTCATGAAAGCTGTTACCGCGCAGATTGCTGTCCGGTCGCACCGATTGAATCGTCGCATGCGTAAAAGCCTGCTGATGCACGGGGAAACCTTGGCTATTGCCGCTGCGTTGTGCGGGTCTATCGTCCAGGGTGCGCCGGTTTCTCTCCCCTCGCTGGAAGATGATGCGCCGGCCGAGGAGGTCGAAGAACGTCCCTCGGTCCCTCCCTCTCCTCCGGCTCCCCAGTCACCGCCTGAACAGAAGGCGGTGCCACCCGCGCCCCAGACCCACCGCGCGGCAACGGGAACGCGACGACCGCAGTGGGACGAGACCGAGTATCGGCATCTGCTTTCCGGTGAATTGCAGGGGTGTTACAGCCTGCTTGTCGATCCCGGCGCTCCGAAGCATCCGCCCACTGAAGCGGCGACATCGGGTAAACTCCGCGCGGGCGAGACGCGCATTCCCAGACGCTACTACGGCGTGTATGCTCAGCCGACGTCGTCCTGTCTTGTGGATCCCCAAGGTTTGTTAAGTTCTGTTGAGCGCGCCGATGTGGAGTATGCGCTCAAGGCGTTCAATGCGCATGCGCCGTACACTCTCTACATAGCTCTTTTCAAATCGGCGCAGGAAATACCGATGGAGATATCAGTCGGCACCCTCGTGCGCAGCCTCGCGGCGCCGGGAGAGTACGCTGTGCTTCTCCTCTACGGTCTTGGTGATATTCCTCGACTCGAGGTGGGCTACCATGAAATTGATCTCAAGGATGGCGACCGTCATGCCTGGCAGGAGAAAGCTCTCCTCGCTGCGCGAACTCATGGAAGCGGAGTTTCAGGACTTCTCGCCGCCGCCGGCTCTTTGCACGATTCCCTTCAACCCGCCACTGCTTCTCTCCCTCCCCAGGAGCAACGTACGTCCCTGCAAGTTCCGCTCATTCCCGTGGAAATGCGCGAAGACGAATCCGCTGAGGAAGTGACGTACAAGGATGAGCTGCTCATGCTCATGGAGAATCCCTACATGCGACACGTGCTGTGGGGTCTCTGTCTGCTCCTTGTGCCTGTGCTGCTGTTCGTGGCTCTCTATTTTTGGCGGCGTCACTTCGGGCGCCTGCTCAAGAGCGAGCCGGACGTCCGGCTCGGCGCTCCCTTTGGCTCGGGCGTGAGCCGCAATGTGCACTACCTCGAGGGCCGCGAGGTGAAAAAAGTCTCCAAACTCTTCTGAGTTTCCACACGTACACCAGTAAAAATTTCACCGGCCCAAGGCGGTGAGTCAAGATGTCAGACCACTGGCGATTTTCCCCAATCGTCAATCGTAAATAGGCGCCGATAGGCGCCCCCGCCCCTCATCAGCAGTAGCGTCGCAGCACGTATTGCAAAATGCCCCCCGCGCGGAAGTATTCGATCTCGATGGGTGTGTCCAACCGCAGCACGAGGGGAAGGGAGAAGGGGGAAGCTCCGGTCGGATGTACTTCCAGGGTAACCCGCGCGCGCGGCTGAATGTCATTCGTGAGACCGCAGATGCTGAAGGTGGCGTCCTTGAGTTCTTTGATTCGGTCGTAATCCGCGGGGTCGGCAAAGACGAGGGGGAGCACGCCCATGCCGATGAGGTTGGAGCGGTGGATGCGTTCAAAGCTCTTGACGATGACGGCCCGCACGCCGAGCAGAGATGTGCCCTTGGCCGCCCAATCGCGGCTTGACCCCATCCCGTAGTCGCAGCCGCCGATGATGATGGTGGGCACGCCATGCGCCTTGTAGGCCATGCCCGCGTCGTAGATGAAGGTGGGTCTCCCTCCTTGTTCGCCTTGCAGCTCGATGTCGGGCTCGCGGACCTTCCCCTCCCCAAAGTAGAGGGTATAACCGCCCTCAGATCCCGGCACCATACGGTTTTTGATGCGTACGTTGGCAAAGGTGCCGCGCACCATGACCTCGTCATGACCGCGTCGGGAGCCGTAGGTGTTGAAGTTGTTACGCTCCACGCCGTGCTCGGCGAGGAAGAGACCTGCGGGACCGGTCGGCTTGATGGCGCCGGCGGGGGAGATGTGGTCGGTGGTGACGCTGTCGCCGAAGATGCCGAGGGCGCGCGCTCCTGTGATGTCATGCAGGTCCATTTTTTCGCCGGTGTAGGTGTCGAAGAAGGGGGGGCGATGGATGTAGGTGGAGTTCGGGTTCCAGGTGAACGTCGCGCCGCTCGGTGCGCTCACCTTGCCCCATTCCTCCACACTCTCCGCATAGCAAGCCTTGTATTCATCCGGCGTGCAGGCGTTCTCTCTCGCTGCTTCCAATTCCTCCTCGCTTGGCCATAAGTCGCGCAGGTACACCTCTTGCCCGTCCTTTGTCCTCGCCAGCGGCTCATGCTCCATGTCAATATCCACCCTTCCGGCGAGGGCAAAGGCTACCACCAGCGGGGGAGACATCAGGAAATTGGCTTTCACGTGCGGGTGGATACGCGCCTCAAAGTTGCGATTGCCCGACAGCACGGAGCAGGACACCAGTTCATTCTCCACCACGGCCTTCTCCAATGCCTCGTGGAGAGGACCGGAATTGCCGATGCACGTGGTGCAGCCGTAGCCGACGATAGAGAAGCCGATAGCGTCCAGCGCGGCGGTGAGACCGTTGTTGTCGAAGTAGCGCGACGCCGCTCGGGAGCCGGGCGCCATGCTGGTTTTGACGTGGGGCGGCACATGCAGACCGAGTTGCGCGGCTTTCTTGGCAAGGAGTCCTGCAGCGAGCATGAGACTTTCGTTGCTTGTGTTGGTGCAGCTTGTGATGGCCGCCACGAGGATAGAGCCGTCCGTGAGTTCTACCCGGTGTTCTGTGGGAGCGTCCTGTCTCCCTGCATCCCCATGCATGGTGACGTGAACCGTCGGCGCGGGGGCGGTCTTGCCGTAGATTTCCCGGCAGATGCGTCGGCGGAAGCTATCCTTCAGTTGGCTTAGCGGGATCAGCTCTTGGGGCTTGCGGGGTCCGGCGACGGCGGGTTCTACGGTAGAGAGGTCCAGCTGCAGCTCCTCGCTGTAATCGATGTCGCCCGGCATCGGCATGCCGAATATCCCCTGCGCGCGGTAGTATGAGCGGTAGGTTTCCACGTGTTCGGCGCTCCGTCCTGTGGCCAGCAAGTAAGCGGCCGAGGTTTCATCCGCCGGGAAGAAGCCCATCGTCGCGCCGTATTCCGGAGCCATGTTCGCCACGGTAGCGCGATCAGGCAAGGATAGTGCCGCCGCACCCTCCCCGTAGAACTCCACAAACTTTCCTACCACGCCGTGTTCACGCAGCATTCGGGTTACCCGCAGCGCCAGATCCGTCGCGGTTACCCCCGGTCGCAGTCTCCCCGTGAGGTGCACCCCTGTCACCTGCGGTGCGAGGAAGGTGATCGGCTGTCCCAGCATGCCTGCTTCCGCCTCAATCCCGCCCACGCCCCAGGCTACAACCCCCAGACCGTTGACCATGGTGGTGTGGGAGTCCGTGCCGACGAGGGAGTCAGGGAAAAAGATGTCGTCCCGGTGCATGACGCCGCGGGCGAGGCGTTCGAGATTGACCTGGTGGACGATACCTGTGGATGGGGGGACAACGCTGAAGGAGCTGAAAGCCTGCTGTCCCCACTTGAGGAATTCATAGCGCTCGGCATTGCGCTCAAACTCGCGTTTCAAATTTTTTGCATACGCCTCCGGGAAGCCCGCCCAGTCCACCTGCACAGAGTGGTCGACCACGAGGTCCACCGGGACAAGCGGCTCCATTTTACCGGCATCCGCTCCGCGCTCCCTCACCGCATCCCTCATCGCCGCCAAATCGACGAGCAGCGGTACGCCGGTGAGGTCCTGCAGGATGATGCGAGAGACGGTGAAGGGAATTTCAAAGTCACTCGGTTTCTTGGGATTCCATGAAGCGAGGTTGCGCACATCCTGCTCATGCACGCGCACGCCGTCGCAGTTGCGCAGTACGCTTTCCAGTACGATGCGCAGGCTTACCGGCATTCTCCGTATTCCCGGATAACCTTGCTCCGCCAGTGCCTCCAGCGAGTACAGCTTTCCCTCTTTTCCATCGCCTTTTTTGAATGAGCGTATCGTGTCCATAGTGCATTAACCCGCGCGAAGTATACACATCCCACCCGCGAATGCAAGAAGAAAAATGAACTCCCCTTGTCGTTATCACCACAGATGCCGTCGTTTTCACACGTGCTCCAACATAAATTTCCCTCGGCTTATCGAACTCGCCTTGCATCAATCCCAACGCTTTCCTCTTACCACCCCGCATTGTTTCTAGAATACCGCTCTGCATTCGCTCCGCCTCCCCCGCGCGCAGCGCGCGAGCTTTCCACATCGTAATTCGTAAATCGTAAATAGGCGGTGGAACACCGCCCAGTGTTCTTGACATCATAGCGGGGGGCGTGGTATGATAGGGGCGTGAACGAAGAAAACTCACTTGAGCAGGTCGCGCAGCAGCGCGAACAATCGCTTTACTCCCATCCGGAGGCGAAGAGGTTTTTGAGCAAGGTCTATGCGTGGATGGCGTTGACTCTTTTCATCGCCGCGGGGACAGCCGTGTACTGCGTGAACGACACGGCGCTGCTGGAGTGGTGCATCGACCACATGATCCTTCTGTGCTTGGGCGGTCTCGTCGTCGTGTGCGTGATGTCTTTGGGTTGCAGGGCCTTCAGCGCCGGGGCGCTGGCGATCCTGCTGGTTCTGTTTTCCGTGATGGAGGGGCTATGGTTCGGACCGTTGCTCAGCTTCTACACGCAGGAGTCGCTTGGGACGGCGTTTGCTTGCACGGCGGGCACCTTCGGGGTGATGGCGCTGTACGGGGCGGTGACGAAGCGCAACCTCACGCTCATGGGGCGCACGCTGATGATGCTTCTCATCGGGCTTATTATCTGTCTTCTCGCCAACTGCTTCTTGGTGCAGAGCAGTACCTTTGATCTCGTCCTTTCCCTCGGCGGGGTGGTTCTCTTCTCGCTGCTGACGGCGCATGACACCCAGCAGCTGCTCATAATGGGCGCGCAGGAAGGCGACGAGACAGTGCGCGCCAAGGGAGCCGTGATGGGAGCGCTGACCCTCTACCTTGACTTCATCAACATCTTCCTCTTCCTGCTGCGCTTCTTGGGCGACAGACGCTGAACGGCGCGCGAGCAGGGAGAAACCACACACAGAAAAACACCCCATGGAAACACCGGAACAAATCGCTGAAAAGACCAGCCGCCTCATCATCGATATCCTCCATTCTCTCGGTTTTGAGAGCAGCATTGAAACGACTGCATGCTCCCCGGAGGAGATAACCTTCATGCTCTCCGGTCGGGATTCCCGCTTCATCATCGGCGATGGCGGCAGCAGGCTCGATGACCTGCAGTACATCGTGAACCGACTCGTCGTCATCGGTCGTGAGAATGCCCCGCGCATCCGCGTGGATTGTGATCACTACCGCGAGAGAGCAGAGGACCGCATCATCGAGTCGGCTCGGAACAAGGCGCAGAAGGTTCTCGCCACCGGAGAGCCGATCGTCATAGGTCCCATGAATGCCTACCACCGCCGTCTCGTGCATTCCGCCCTCGCTGAAATACCGGGCATCCGCACCGAATCGGAGAACACCGATTCGCGGCTCAAGCGCATCACGATATCCGCCGATTGATTGACGGGATGAACCGTCTCGCCGCTACGCTCGTCCTTTTTCTCGGCTTCCTCACCTGTTCGGCACATGAGGACTGGGTGCTCTTCCATGCCCCGGGGGCGAATGTCGAGGCACTCCTCGAGCGCGTGACATCCTGCTTGCCGGATGATGTGGCGGTATCTCCCCGCGAGCTCCCTAGGCAGAGCGCAAAGAGTGAGGACCTGCGAGTGCAGTGCGATGCCCTCGCCGACGGCGTGCGTTTCTTGCCTTGCCTCGTGCTGCGGGATGAGAAGGGAGCGTATGCTCTGCTCTCCCTCAGCGGACTGACTCCGAAGAAAATTGAGCAGATACGTCAGTTGGCTTCATCTCCCGGGCGGGAGGAACTCGCGGAGCAGCGTCGCGTTGTCGCCACGCTCTTTTACCTGCGCGCCCTCACGTGCATGCCCGATGTCTCGGAAGAATTGCGCGCCTCCGCCCTGGACCGCCTGGAGCAGATGACGGAGCTATCGACGCTATCCTTGCAGCTGCGTCAATTCATCACCCTGAACTGCCTCTACCCCGCGCTCATGCAGCTGTACAGCGAACGCTACGACGGGACGCATACCTCACAGAGCGAGCAGCTCTTCCGGCGCGCTGTGGATGTACTGGAAAAAGCACGGGATATGGACCCTCTTTCCCGTTACGGTCGCATTGCCTACGACCTGCGCGAGCAACTCCGCGCCGCTCGCCTGCAAGCTCAGAGCTTTGATTAATTCGTTTTCCCCGGGTTTCACGAGTTGCCATCGCCGAGAAGGAAAGCGGCGGGCGGAGAGGAGGCGGGGGGCGACCGATCTTTTGCTTATCTCTTTATGAAAGCTGTGCGCAAGAAAAAAATTGCACTTTTTTGGAAAAAATATTCTTATGCCGGCTCGACCTTCTTTTCTTGAAAGGAATTCCTGCTGCAACGCTCCCCGCTTTCTCGTCTCATTGAATTGGTAATCAGTCCTCTACGATTCCTCTCTTTCACTACATCTTTCATAAAGAGATATACTGTTGGAATCGTAGAAGAAGTTGTACTCTGTCTTCAGGCAGAGCTTCGAATTCGACGGTCACTTCATTTCTTTATCCTATCAAGCAATGAAACTGCATCTTCCTTCGGGTCTTCGCAAGGCTCTCCTGGCTTGCCTTGCTGCGGTAGCTCTGCCCGCTGCCACCATCCCAACCACCATCGCCTCCGCCTCCGGCATCGCCGCGGTGTTCCTCGTCACGACTCAGCGAGCGGAAGCAGAAGCCGATTTGACAATCACAAAGCATGGGGAGTACACAGAGGCGCTTGGTGATGACAATGGTCGGGGTGAGCACTGGGACATCAATGTCCCAGAAGTAGACTCAGATGGCCAGAAATTTTATTTCTATAGGGAGACTGATGTCTGGAACACAACCACAGAAGCCTCGCTCAATTTTCTTCGCACGCTGACTGTTGGTAACGGAAGCGACAATACGACCCAGACTTTCAAAGGTGCATTGACGGGTGAAGTCGGCTGTAACTTTGAATTTGCCTGGGGGGGTGGTAAAACAAACACATGGGTGTTCGAAGGTGACCTGTCCGGGTTTAAAGGGGATATCGTAGCCAAGGACAGTACTCTCAACGTGGTTCTTGCCGAAGGAGCACAATCCAATGCGGGTGCGATTAAGCAAGATGGCGGTACCCTGAACCTCACGGTCAATGGGCAGACCATGGACAACACCGAGATTAACGTGAGAAATCTCGTGGTAGGAAGTGCTTCCACGTTTAACGGCGAGGTCAACGCACACGATCTCACGCTGAACGCTAACGCCACGTTTAACGGCGAGGTAACAGTTGCCAACACAGTAAGTGGGGACGGAGACATTCTGCTTGGAAACGGCGCTCATTTGACATTGAATGTCAATGGGAGCTTACTATATTATTCCAAGATCAAGCTGGCAGGGGGAGCAGGGAGTGCATGGGTGGATTTGACGGGGACAAATAAAACTACTGGTGACGTTACGTTTGAAGAGGGCATTAATGTGCGGTTTGACAAGGCGGCTGAAGGTGCAGCTAGTGCCAATGTGTATTTTGATGGATGTGATTTAGAGGTTCTCGGTGATGTGGACATTACAGAGGGAACCTACGTGAAGGTTATTAACGACGGGAACATCACGATCGGAGGCAAACTCAGCGGCGATGGTTCTTTGGTGCAGTGGTCAGGAGTCAAGGGTGAAGACGGTGCTCCCAGCGAGAGTAATACCAGCATCACTCTCAAGAAAGGTGGCAGCATTGGAACGTTAGACCTCCAATGGGGAGAAGGTACCCTTTCCGTTCTGTTGGGTGATGACTTGGCGGTGGGAAGTATCGCCACCTTCGGTGATACTGTTCATCATATCAAAAAGATGAGCGACGGTGCAGCCGGTCATGTCCACCTGTTGTGGCGTTATAAGACATTAAACGAATTGTCATCGCTACAATCATTAGAATCACTTGACAAAATTGAAGAGAAGTACACCGGATTGGGAGAAAGCGTCGATATTGATACAGGCATTGGTTACGGGGTAGCCACGTCAGGGACGATAACTCTGACAACAGGGGGAACATTGGGGCGTGATTTCAAGTTCCAGGGACTTGACGGGGGTGGGACGATGAAGGTGACCGGGGGCGTTCAGACTTTTTCAGCATACCTCACGTTAGAAGATGCGAACGTTGAGTTGGTGGGTAACGGAACCTTGTCCATCACGGGTGGATTGATATTGCAGGGAAGCAATACGTTGAAGTTGACAAAACAGGATGACACCGCGCCCGAGTGCTACCTGACGCTGGGAGATAGCTTCTCCTTCACAGGCGACGGAGGTGGTCGGCTTGAGGTGAAGATTGATGTCTCTTTGGTGGCGAGCAAGAGGGAGTTGAAATTTGCAAACAAGTGGGATGAGAGTTGGAATGAGTGGGTAAGCTTCGACTTGGTAGGCGATGGGGCAGACCAGTACGGGAAGCCATCGATCAGTGCAGACGGCACCATTACGTGGGGTGAGGTTGTGACCTACACATGGAACGGCAGCGGGGCACTAACATGGGATGAAACGATCGCAGAACAAGGCTCATGGAGTCGTACGGGAACGATGACGGAGTACGATGCCGTTGTGTTCAATGCATCCGGGAAAGCGAACATCACCGTTGGTGGATCCGGGGTGCATATCGGCACAATGACGGTGCAGGGGACGAACGAGCAGGACTTTAGTGGCGGGGATCTGCAAATGTCGCACAATTTGGTCGTGGAGGATGGTGCGAAGGTCTCCTTTAGCAACAACGTTACGGTGGTAAAGGCTTTGGAGATGCAGGGAGGAACAGCTACCTTCACAGGTACGGCGAGCTTCGGTTCCGTGACAGGAAAGGGTAGCTTGACGTTCGGGAGCGGAGCAACGGTGACCGGTGCGATGAGCGGCACCGACACGGGGCTGACTGTCACGCTTGGCGGGGACTTGACCGTAGGGGCAATGACCGGGACGCTTAGCTTCTCGGCGCAGAATCCTGAGGGAGGAACCACGTATTGGGTAGAATCTACGGTGGGAGGAAGTTTGGACGCAACCAAGGTGAAATTCGGCAAGGGCACAGGGCTGAATAAGACGGGCGATGGAGATCTCATCATAACGACTGACTCGGATTCGGCTACGACATGGGAGGGAAGTTTGACGGTGAGTGAAGGCAAAGTCTATTTGGGCAGTACTACCCAAGGTGGCCCATCCGCCCATCTCACTATCGACGGAGATGTTGAGGTTAAAGAAGACGCTCTGCTGGACATCAATGGGGGAGACAATGGGGGGAAAGAAGGAGACGAGGACAAAAAAAGCCTGACGGTGGGAGGCAACTTCACCTTCACGGCAGAAGACACTCTCTCGGGCGCCAACAACACGAAAGGCTTCAACCTGAGTAACGGAGCTACCTTGATAGTGAAGGGGGCATTCTCCGGTAAGGGGCATCTCGCTGCGTTTGGTCACCTGACGTTGGAGCAAGGAGGCGAGCTGGAGGGCACGTTGCGCTCCGGTTGGGGGGCGGAAATCACGCTGGGCAAGGATCTGGTAGTAAACGATATGGATGTTGATAATGTTAATAATAGTCACACATTTAAACGGCTTGACGGAGAGGGAAGCACCGTATACATCCTGAAGAATGTTGCAAAGGATGCGACCATAAAAGTAGATGATTTTACAACGGCCTTTGAAACAGGAGCCACGTACGACAGCGGCGTGGGCTACGGTAAGACGGGCGAGGGAAAACTGACTTTTAATCACGAAGGGACTGGTCATACCTTTGAGCATGACTTCAAATTTGACGATGGCACCGTTCAGTTTGATGGTGGCGACAGTGGTATGGAATTCACCATAAAGGGTGCAGTCACCGGTGCCGGTACCATCTACGTAGCTACAACCGCAAGTGATACAGGGCTTGTTCTGGAGAAAGGTGGCACCATGACGGGTGTGGTGATGCTTTCTCGATGGGGTGGACACGTTACCTTGGGCGGCAATTTGGAGATTGGCGGCTTGTCGGATGACGCAGACATGCAGGGAGGTGCTGGCAAACTTGCGGATCGCTCGCGTGGAATAGGAGTCAAGGAGAACGGGACGCACAACTTGGTTCTGAACGTGGTAGACGGCAAGTCTTACATCATCGACCAAGTGACCGTTGCTGCGGGTGTGACGATTGAAAAGAAGGGATCTGGTACGCAGCAGTTCGACCGAGTGACAATCAACGGGAATGTCACTTTGAGTGCGGGTGTGCTGGAGTTTGTCTCAGCAGAAGACGGACAAACAAGCACGATAGCGGGTACGTTGAATGCTACGGCAGGTACGTTGAAGGTGACAAAAGGGAATCTGACGCTCGGCGTGTTCTCAGGCACGCTGACAGAGCTCACATTAGGAGCGAATGCAAGCTTGGAAGTAGGCAGTGGAATATTGACGAGCACAACCCTGAAAGTCAACGGTGGTGCAGCTACCCTGAAACTCACGGTAAGTTCTAACTTTGAAAGTGGTCTGCTGAGTTTTAACAGTGTGTCGTTTGACGATTCCGGAAAGCTTAAAATTGTGTTGACGGATTGGTCGGATGACTGGACGACGGAGCATTCTTCCGGTCTGCAACTCTTCGATTCAAGCAGCAAGAGTTGGCTTGATGGGTATCTTGATAAGTTTAGTTTTTACGGTGGGAGTGAGGAGAATTCCTTGAGCGGTAAAGTTCGGTTGAATAGCGAAGGTAAATTGATATGGATTAGTGATCTGTATTGGGGTGGAGGAGACAGTGGCAACGCACTCACGATAGGAGGAGAGGAGAGCAGCGTGTGGAGTACTGCGAGTGGGCGTGCAGGTACGCAGCCGTGGGACTCGAACCAGAGGGTTCACCTAGAGTCCACCGCAACGACGGTTACGGTAACTTTGGACGGAACGGGCGAATCGCGTACCATGGCTTCTCTGGAGACGAGTACAAGTGGGTCAGGGACCACGTATGACATTAGCGCGGGAGAGGGGACTAATTTGACCGTGACCGGAACGACGACCGTCGGAGTGAACACCACGCTCAAGTTCGGCGAGGGCAAGAGGTTGGATAGTAAGGGAGACATTGTTGTAAACGGCTCGCTCGTACTCTCCCAGAATGACCTGACCATTGATGAAGAGCGCACTCTCTCCATGGGCAGCGGTGGTAGTCTGACTGTCAAGAAACTGACGCTTTCCTCCACCGGAGCGCATCAGGTAAATGGCGGAACAATCAACGGTGATGTGGAGTTGAGAGCAGGCACATTGACCTTTGCCGGGGAATCTCACATCGTGGGCACCCTCACGTATGGTGTTTCCGATAATCCTCAAGGGATTACGGGTCTCAAAGGAACCGGTGTAAAGCTTACACTGGACGGTTTGATTGTTAATGAAACAATGAGGCTAGAGAAACTTGCTAATGAACTTATTATCGGTACACTGGAACTGCATAAGGCGCTCACACTCGCGAATCAAGAAAACAGTAATGTGGGAGACGTCAGGATTACCGGAGAGGTGAGCGGCAGCGCAGGGATGTCCATTTGGAACCATACGAACCTAATGTTGGAGGGCGGGGGCACAATGAGAGATACTCTCCTAGTGGGGGGAGGGTCTTCGGTGCAAATTAAGGAAAATGACTTTTCTATAGCAACCTACAAGCGTGCTGGAGCCTATGTAACCAGTCTTACCATTGGACAGAACAAGACGCTGACCATTACAGAGAGCTACTTCGGCGACAGTCTGACGCTTGAGGATGGGTCTACACTGGAACTCCAGAAAGGAGGCCTAGCTTTTCAAACAAACGGCAGTAAATTCACTTGGGGAAGCGGAAGTATTCTGTCTCTTATGGAAGTAGGAGCTCAGATAAGTTTTCAGAATGTGACAGGAATTCCCGAAGCGTGGCAAAGCAGTGGACAGCTTACGATTAATCTTTCAGAGGCGTATTTGCACGCAGGTGATGCTGAGCATAGGGTTCAGCTCTTTACGGATGGTTGGAATTCAGATTGGAAGGAGTATTTCACGTTCACTGTCGCTGGAGGAGCTGCAGCTGACGCGGGGTTCATGAACCTTACGCTGGATGAGAACGGTTACCTGACATGGACGGAACCGGATGGCTACACATGGAGCGGCGGAGATTCTTCTCTTGTATTAGGCAACATGATTGAAGGTGAAAATTGGAAGCCTAATTCCGGTGAGATTACCGATGAGAAGTCTGTCACGTTGAAGGGTACGGCGACAACGGTGGATGTCACGGTGAAAACTGAAGACAACGCGATAGAGATGAACTCGCTCTCCCTGCAAAAAGGGACATCCGAGGATAGTCAAACCTATAACTTTAAGCTTGAGAATGGACAGTCTCTCAATGCTGAAAGTCTTACCATTGACAAAGGAGTAACGGCGAACTATACCGTTTACCAGAAAGCAAATGATGAAGATTCGACATCTGGTGTCCACGTTCAGAATACCACGGTGAATGGCACGCTTGAGCTCGATGGAGACGATACAACTTACAACGGTAACCGTGAATTTGGGAACGTTACGGTGAATGAAGGTGGGCGTGTGGTGGTGAAGCAAGGCTACAACATCGACAACAACCATGTATCGGGCAAAGGCACTCTTGTGTTCGATTGGGCGCCTACAAATAATAAGGCAGAAGAGGTCGGCAACGCGTTCCGACACATGGTTGATACCACCCCGGGGCAGACGCTCGCTCATGTGGAGGTAGCCGAAGGTACGACCTTGAAACTCTACGTTGGTGAAAATACTGGAACGGATCAAAACTACAAGGACGCCCTCTCCCACGTAGAGAATATCCATGTGGACAGCGGTGCGACTCTGGAACTGGCTACTGCCAACCTTAGTGACCAGAGTACCCTCACGCTGCACCTGAATGGCACCGGTGTGTCAGCAGATACTGGCGCTCTTGTGGTGAGCGCTGCTCAGACGATTGGCTGGAACATTGCCTTGGATGCCGATGCAACGGTGAAGAACAGCGCGGCAGCGACCTTAACGGGTACGCTGGACTTCGGGACTGTGGAGAGTGAAAGTAAGGGTTACACGCTTACGAAGATAGGTGATGGTGTGATGGAGCTTGCAGAAGGATTCAACACCTCAGGATCCGCCGGCACCATCAACGTACAAGGGGGCACGCTGAAACTCAGTTACAGCACAAATGCCGATGCGTTGGCTAGTCACAGTGTGAAGTTGGCGAGCGAAACCACGTTGGAGAGTGCGATTTCCGGCACGCTAGGGGCGATTTCCGGCACGGGTAACCTGAATATCGCGAGCGGACAGCTCACGGTGACTACGGTGGAGGAAGGTACGACGCTCACCACGCTCACATTGGGGGCGGGTGCGAATCTGACGGTCGGCAGCGGGAAGTTGAAGGGGACGACGATTGACGCGAGTGCGGGCGGCGGTTCGTTGACGCTCACCATGGTGGAGGGAGCCGAGAATCTCGACTTTACGGAGTTGACCTTGGGAGCCGATGGTAGGCTCCGTATCACGCTGAGTGGGTACGATGAGTGGAGCAGAGGAGGAGACAAGTCGACGTACCAGCTCTTCAATGCGGGGAACTTTGAAAAACTGTTGCGGGCTCTTCAAACGCTGGGTAAAGGTTTGGACGTCTTTGATATTTACGTGGACGCGCGTAATTTTTCCTGGTTGGAATGGAACTTGGATGACAAGGGCGTGCTGACGTTCTCAGAGATCGAAGGTTCAATATGGACGGGTGAAGGGAACGGCACGTGGTCAGAGAAAGGCGACTGGGCGGAAGATGCGAAGCCAGGTGATGACACACCTGTTATGTTCACGGATGAGGCAGCGAAGACGGATGTTGTGCTTGATGGAGCGGTTAAAGCCGGCAATGTGGAGGTGAGGAGCGGGAATTACACCTTCCTAGGAGATGGAGAGGGAGATGATAGTTTGACCTCGAGAGGCAAGCTTGAAGTGTCCGAAGGTGCGAGTCTCAACATGCAGGTGGAGGGGTCGTTTGAGGGCGGTATTGTGTTGGGAGGTGATCTGAAGCTCAATGCCGATGTCACCGTGGGTGATAAGGGCAAGATTGAGTTCAACGGCGGACAGCTCGCCCTTGGCGACGGCGTGACCTCTGCGAACGACTGGAACGACAAGGTGGATGCTGAGAAGAGCACCGGCCTGAGAGTGGACGTGGGGGAGAATGACCTAAGCTGGGGCAGCGGGGAGGCGGCGGCGGAGGGCGGCGTGAAACTTGGTATCACCAAGGGCGTGGTGAAGGACGGCACCGGCGACTTCACGATGGCGTGGCAGGACAGTGGCGAAACACACACCGGCGGCATCACCGTGAACGAGGGAAGTCTGACGCTGGAGGTGGGAGGAGAAGGGGATGTGGAAGGTTCCACGACGCTGTCCGGCAAGGTCACAGGCGACGGTACGCTGAAGGTGGCTGACGGCGAGGTGACGCTGAGCAACGCGGGAAATGATGTGACGAACATCGAGGTGGCGGGCGGAGCGACCCTGAAGGGATCGGTAAACGGTGCACTCGGTAATGAAAACACGACCCTTACGCTTTCCGGCGGCACGATTGAAGGAGCAGCGGGCGACGACGTGGTGACGGCAGGACAAGGCGGAGTGACCGTGAGCGGTAAGAATACTGTGGCGGGCAAGGTGGAACTGGCGGGCGATGTCCGCGGTCAAGGCACGCTCACCGCACGCGAAGATGCCGAAGGAACGATCTCCGGTAGCCTTGCGGGTTACAAGGGTTCGCTGAGCACCGAGGATAACTCGCAGTGGACGCTGTCCGGGGAGGATGAGGTCATCGCGGTGGATATGGACGGTTCGGGGAGTTATCACTTCGATTCGGAGACGGATACAACGATGAGCGGCGTGGTGTCCGGTTCGGCGTCCGTGGTGAAGGATGGTGCGGGCACGCTCGTGCTCACCGGGAAGAACGGCACGATCGGGGCCTTGGAAGCAACGGAGGCTGGTTCGAGCATTGAGCTCGGAGCCTCGGGACTGTCTGCTCAATGGGCCGGTACCACTGCGCAGGGAGCCGGTGACATCTATCTGCGCAACGTGACGCTGACAGGCAAGAAGGGCTTCACAACAAAGGGAACAGGCAAAATCTATGTGGACACGGCTGCGGCTGGATCCGCTGCACGTGCTGCGACTCCGCAGGGCGGCATCGTGAACGTGAACGGGATGGAGGCAGAAATGTTGGATGGCATCATGATCAACGAGTACGGCAAGCTCACCGGTCTCACGGGTGAATACAAAGTAGGAGAGGAGAAGAAACTCACGCTCACGTTTACGGAGAAGAATATGGGTCAAGGGGAAACGAGAGGTTCATGGCTCATCGAGAGTCAAGGCAGCGAACCGGATCAGCAAGCGAAGATAAAGGTGACTAAAGATACAGTCCAGTACGTGACGCTGGACTTCAGCAACGGTGCGTTCTTTAAAGCCTTGCAGGATGCGATTAATAGAGAAGAAGGATCGGAGACCTGCCTCTACGTGCTGGGGAATGGCGTACTGGATATTAGTGATGATGCGTTAGGTGAGCTGCTGTACACCGGACAGGGTCTGGGCGGCTTGCTCTCCTCGTTAGGGGTGACGGTCGCTCTTGATGAAGAGAACAAGGGCGTACTTAAACTTACCGGTACGGTGAGTGCGGATGACGTGTACTTTGAGACGGAAGGCGGCGATGGAGAGGCTGATACCCAAAAAGACCTCACGGGCAAGAAAGCCGTCGTGGTGGACGATGGGCATCACCTGAATGTCACGGTGAATGGGGAGAATCCTGAAGACAGAGTTCTGCACAACCTCGTGGGAGGCAAGGAATCCTCGTTGACGTTGCAGCAGGGAACTGGCGATACGGTCTATCTGGATAACACCTATCAGCACGTAAACGCTGTTGATGCACCGGATGAAGCGAGGGGACAGGACACGACGTTTGAGGGGAGCATCACGGCCAGTGACGTGGATGTAGAGAAGGTGGGCAAGGGAACGCTGACGGTGGGAGGCACTTACAGTGTAGAGGACAATAAGACGATCATCACGGACGGCAAACTCGTGCTCAACGGCAAGGGTAACAAGTTGAATGAACTGGCCTTCAATTACGGAAGCGACACCCGTGGGACCAAGCCGGATGGCAGCCCGAACGAGCGAGGGCTGGAGATCAACAACGACACGGAGATCGGCACAATTACCGAGAATGGTGATTCTACCGAAGGAAACGAGGTGGAGGTCAACCATGGTGCGAACCTGACCCTGACGGATGAGAGTACGCTGAAGAGCACAGAGATCACCGGCGACGGAAGCGGCTCGGTGACGCTGGATGATGGCGCGAGCTTGACCCTTTCCGGTGATGCGACAGACGCTGATGGTAACGCCAACACGCAGCTTTCCGGTGTCGGTGTGACGTTAGAGGAGGGATCCACGCTGGATATTGGTAAGGGCAAGAACGACGTGACGAGCCTGAACGGCAGCGGCACGCTCAAGAGCGCGGCGGCGGAAGAGGATGCACCGGAGGGAGCCGGCACGCTGACCGTGGGCGGCGGCTCATTCTCGGGTACGCTGGCCGGCGCAGGAGAGGACGGCAAGGGTAAAGCCGGCACCCTGGCGGTGGCGGATGGGGCGAGTTTCACGCTGGACAACGCTTCTTCGACAGCTTCCGGCACTGACGACGCCGATGCTTGGAATGTGGAATTAGGCAAGGGCTCGGAGTTGACGGTCGACGTGAGCAGGAAGGACGGCCAGCGCGATGATGGCAGCTCTGACCAACTCGTGTTGGGCGGCGTCGATCTCGGCAACGGCAAGTTGACCGTTGACTACGGCGACAAGGGTTACAGTGGTGACGTTGTTTCCGGAACGATTATCGGTGCGGGGGATGACGGTGTCATCGATTTCCGCAGCAGTAAAGCGCTGGATACGAGTCAAAGTTTCGAAACCGGTTTCACACTCGGCGAGACCTATAATACTCCGGACAAACAGAATGACTTCCTCGAGAAGCACGTGAAGGCGTCCGGCGCGGCGGGCTTTGTCTATGACTTCCAGTGGTCTGTGGATAAGTCTGGCGCCATCACGGTCAAGGCGGAGGAGGCGAAGCAGAACCCCTTTGAGCGCACCCTGCCGAACATGGAGAAGAATTCTCACGCCGGCGCGGTGATGGTATGGGATTCCATCAAGGACAAGCCGTCGCTGCAGGCGTTCTTCGATGCGTTGCTTAACCAGGACTCCGACTACGCGAAGATGATCAACAGCCTGATAGGGATGCTGGACAGCGATAGTGCGGATCACGCGGAGCTGGAGAAGGCGCTGGCGTCGATAGCCGGCTCGTCGATCTCGACGCTGGGTCCTGCGCTCTCGGAGGACCTGCACCGCCAGCTCACCACCATCCGCAACCGCACCACCACCATGGCCAACGAGCTGCGCTACGACGGCTACGATGAATTCCCGCTGGTCCACGCATGGATCAACGGCGAGGGCGCGTACCGCAAGCTGGACGCGGATGGCTTCGCCCCGGGCTACACCGTCAACAGCTGGGGCGGCACGGTGGGGATGGATATGGACGTGGCGGCAGGGACGACCATCGGTCTTGCCCTCACGGCGATGTACGGCGACCTGAAGACGGATTCCGCCGATATGGGCAAGGGAGATATGGATACGGCGTACGTGAGCGCGTTTGCGAGGACGTCGAGCGGACCGTGGACGCACACGTTCATCGTGAGCGGAGGTCTGGCGGACATCAAGCTGAACCGGACGGTGAACTACGGGAGCGGGAGCTACACGACGAAGGGCGACACGGACGGCTACGCCGTGGGCGCGCTGTATGAGATCGGCTACACGAAGCTGATGAACGAAGCGGGGACGCTGGCGATGCAGCCGGTGATCAACGTGGAGGTCAGGCACGCGGCGGTGAAGGGATATAAGGAGAAGGGAAGCGACGCGGGACTGCAGGTGGACGACATCGACCAGACGACGGTGACGCTGGGAGTGGGAGCGAGGATGCAGGCGGCGCTGGGAGCGAACGCGTGGAACCGCTACTCGATCTTCGAGGGACGAGTGCTGCTCAAGACGGATCTGGGAGACCGGAGCGGGACGGCGAACAATGCGATTATAGGGAGCAAGAACTTCGCCGAGGTGGAGTCGGCGGAGGTGGGTGCCGTAGGTATCGAAATAGGAGCCGGACTGAGCATACCGCTGGGAGCCGACCTGGGGACGTTCTTCCTGGATGGCTCGGTGGAGTGGCGCACCGGACAAACTTCCTTCGACGCAACAGCTGGTTACAGAATCAGCTTCTAATCGAAGCTGATTCCGTAACTATTTACGATTTACGATTTACGAGGTACGATTTCAGGTAACTCGCGCGCCAAAGGCGCGGGGTTGCCGAGCTCGTACGTAGCGGAATTTCCGGGGTCGTTGCGGTGAGGGGTAGTAGGAAGGGGGCAGGGGCGCCGGGCGCCTGGCGGCGCCTATTTACGATTTACGATGTGGGAAGCTAGCGCGCAAAGCGCATTCCAGCTGAGCCGGTGCGTAGCGGAATTTCCGGGGTCGTTGCGTGATGGGGCATTAGAAAGTTTGGGGTAGTTTTTTGAGTTCGGTGGAGCCGTTGGAGAGGAGGGAAAGGACGATGGTGCCGGTGGGGGTGTGGCAGTAGCGTTTCTCGTAGCAATCGCTCGGGTTCCCTTCGGCATCCCAGAAGAATTCACGGGTGAGGGCGCCGTCGCGACCGTATTCGCAGACGCGTTCGGCGTAACCAAGGGCTGAGTTGAGGCAGGGGAGACCATCCGCATCGTTGAAGCATTCCCACTCGACCTGACCGCCGGGGGCGAGGCGGGTGAGCTTTTCAGCACAGACGGCGCCGCGTCGTTGCATGGTGCCGTTCTCGCTGCAATAACGTTCGCGGCGCATCGTGCCATCGCGTGAGGAATCGGACATGACGGAGCACGCGCCGGAGGTAGGATGGTGCGCGTGCGCGCCGGCTGCCGTGTACCATGAGGTGACGCAGCACTTGCCGTCCGCCGTGTGCTCGCAGACTTCTTTGGCGATGCCGAGGGCGTTGTCGGCCGGGGTGTTGGCTATGAGATTCGTGCGGGTGGAGGTACCGCGGGAGTCGTCGTAGAAGAAGACGATGTGGGATTCCCCTCGCGAGTTGATGATGGGGTTGCCTTGTCCATCCTTGTATTCGATGGAAGTGGGACGTCCATGCTCATCGTAGCTGGTGCACTCCATGGCATAGCCGGGCATGCGGGGGACAGTGGGCTTTCCGGCGCGGTCCAGAAAGGTGGTGCAGACGACGCGTCCGTCATCATTGTAGCGGAAGACGCGGGCATGGACACCGGAGGCATCCGTTGTGGGCTCGCCGGCGGCGGTGTAGTTGCTTTTGGAGATGAGGCGTCCCTCCTCATCGTAGGCGAGTCGCTGTTCCGCAACGTTGGAGTTGGGCATGGGCGTGATGCGTCCCTCAGCGCTGATATGCACGAGGCGCTCAAGGCGGCCGTCCTTGCCGTATTCAAAACGAAGATGGGGCACGGCGGGAAGGGCGCCGGACGGTAACTCGTCGATGCCTGTGGGTTCGGAAGCATCAGAGCTGTTGAAGAGACCGCTGTAGCAGCGGATGGACTGGAATTCCGCATCTTTTGTCAGAGCATGGTAGATCCCCATGCCGAGTACGCCGATGAGCAACCCCATGGCCGCCAATGTCCCCATGTATCCCCACGTGTAACGAAAAAAGTCGGATAGGCGTTTGAAGAAGTGCTGGATCATGGTAAGCGACGAGGGGGTGAACAGGCGTGTTGACCCCTCCCGTTCGCAGGATGTTGAATAACGGGCAGGGCAAACGCGGAGCGTTTGCCTATTTACGATTTACGAATTACAAGACTGCCGGCGGCTGCAAGGCAGGTTGGACAACGCGGATGCGTTGCCCGCAGGGCGAGTAGGCAATGGGGTGCCTACGAGTCAATTTACGATTTCAGGGAATTCGCGCGCAAAGCGCGTTCCAGCTAAGCCGATGCGTAGCGGAATTTCAAGGGTCGTTGCGTGCGGGGTAGTAGGAAGGGGGCGGAGGCGCCGGGCGCCTGGCGGCGCCTATTTACGATTTACGAATTACGATTTACGATGTGGGGAATTCGCGCTCTACGTGCAAGCGGGCGGTTAACCTCGTGTGCGGCAGAGGCGACGGAGGCGACGGGCGGCAATGAGGATGGGAATGAGGCCCATGATGAAGAGGTAGATGCCATTGCGGGCGATGGTGGAGACGGAGCCGGCGTCCGTTTCTTGGTCGATCCAGCCCAGAGGCGGGGCTTGGCGAGGGGAGAGGAAGAAGCCGCGGTGTTCGTTGAGGCGGGAGTCTTTACGGGCGGTGTTGACGCCTTCGGAGATGGCAACGAGGCGGCGGTTGGAGAAGAAGAATTCGAGGGGGAGGGAGGAAGGAGTGGGGGTACGCTTCTCGAGCTGAGCCGAGAAGTCGAGCAGGCTCTGTTCGTCGCGGTTGAGGGCAATTTTGCGGGTGCGGCGCAGGATGGAGCGAGCTTCGCGGGCGTCGGGGGCGGTTGTGTTGAGGAGGAGGGCGGCGCGTTGGATGAAGCGGACGTCATCGTCCGAGCCGTGTTGCTTGAGAGAGTCGCGCACTTTGTCGATGGCTCGGTTCTCGACCTCCCAGAGGTTGTCGGTGGCCTGGAGGACAAACATCATCTCGAAGGCGTAGCGCAATGGACAGAACTCGGCGATGAGGGGGACGGGTTTGGTGAGGATGTCGTGGGTGGTCTCGTCCTGGTAAGCGACGCGGTGGCGGAGGTTGGAGAGGGCTTGATCCACACTGTGGGGGAGGGAGATGGGGATGGAGGGGGCAAACTCATTCATTTCCTCAAAGCGGACGAGAGCGCCGGCGAGCAGGATCTGCGGGACGAGGAGAAGGGGGACGATATTGAGGGCTGTGCGCTCAGATCGGACGAAGGCAGAGACGGCGAGTGAGAGGGAGATGCCGACGAAAGCTGTGAGGACCATGACGGCGAGGTGCGACCAGAACATCTCGTGGATGGAGAGGATGGCGTTGCCGACGAGGAGGTAGAGGGCGCATTGGACGGCGGCGATGGCGGTGATGACGAGGCACTTGGCGGTGAGGTAGCCGGTGATGAAGAGCTTGTAGTTGCTCTCGCGTCGCAGGAGCAAGCGATCGCGCAGGATTTCACAGGCGGCATCCGTGAGCCCGAAGAACATGGCCAGCACGAGGGAGAGGAAGAGATACTCGTTGATGTGAAGCGCCTTGTAGTAGGTGTAGGGCGATTCGCTCGCGGCGCGCAGGGTGCCGGCGATGAGCAGGGCGAGCACGGGACCCTCCAGCAAAAGGGCATAGAGACCCATACGGCTGCGGACGCGTCCGAGGAAGGAGCGCAGAATCCAGAGCCAGAAGAGGCGCAGGAGCTCCAGCAGGGAGCGGCGGGGAAGGGGCGGCACCTGCGGACGCTTCTCATCGCGCGGTTCCTCGCCGGCGAAGTCATGCGCGGGGTGAGTGCCTTGGTGGCGGTAGACGTAGCTTTCGTAGCGTTCCTGCCACATGCCGACGCTGGCGGCGGGACGGTTGCCCAGGCGGGCGGAGGTTGCTTCCAGCACCTCGAAGACGTAGTCGGCTCCGCCCGCGGCAATGGCCTCGCGGCTCACGTGCAGACTCATCTCGCGCGCGGCTTCCTGAAAGTACTGCACCATTTCCGTCGGGGTGCCCCAGAAGGCCATCTGCCCGCGCGCGTTGAGGACCATGACCTTACTGAAGCGGTTCAGAATGGACTGGGCAGGGCGGTGGAGGGTGCATATCAGGATGCGTCCGGCGGACATGCTCTCCAGCGTTTGAATGACGCGTTCGGCGTCGCCGGAGGAGAGACCGCTGATGGGCTCATCGATAAGGAAGACCTCGGCGGTGCCGGTGAGGTCCAGTCCGAGGTTGAGGCGCGAGCGCTCGCCATCGGAGATGGTGCGTTCGCCGGCGCGACCGACGCTGCGTTTGGTGAGAGAGCCGAGGCCGACAAAGTTGAGGACGGCAAGGACTCGGCGCATGCGGTCGGCATGGTTGAGGCGGGGGCGGCGGGCGAGGGAAGCCTGGTACACGTGTTCGCCGACGGTGAGGGCTTCATCGAGGATGTCCTCGTGGGGAATGAAAGCGATATGCTGGCGCAGGGAGATATTTTCCGGGGTGAGCAGCTCGCCGTTGTAGCGAACGGAACCAAGGGAGGGAGAGAGGTGGCCGGCGAGGATACTCAGCAGGGTGGACTTGCCGGATCCACTGGGACCGAGAATGCACGCCATCTCCCCGCGCTGCAGGGAGAAGTCGATGTTGTCCACGACGCGCCCGGAGCGCACGAAATCCCGCGTGAGACCGGAGACGTGCAGGGAAGTGATGAGGCTTGACTCTTCATCCAGCACACCGGCGGAAAAGCGGCAGCGCAAAAACTGCACGGACGACAGAGCGATGAGGTCGCCATCCTTGAGCTCTGCCTCCCCGCGCACCGGGAGACCTGACACCGTGAGGGCGTGCGCATCGCCCTCGAGTACGCGCAGCATGCCGCGGTTGGTGGCGCGCGAGTAGCTGACCTCAAAGACCATGCCCGGGGCGAGACCGGGGGCGAGCATGAGCGCGCCGGGCTTGTTCATGTAGGGGAGGTTGGTGACGACAACCTTGCGCGTGCGGGGGTCGAGCTGGAAACTGTGGCCGGAGTCGCCGGTGGAATGGAGGTCGATGAAGGTGTAGGGACCCGTACCGCGCACGAAGAAGGGGGTGAAGTAGGTGGTGCACACGACATCCCCCTGCTGGAGGGGAGAGCCATCCAGCACGAAGTGGGCATCCCTGCGCAGGATCTCGATTTCGACATGGACACCGAAAGTAACGCGGGCGACGGCATTGAGCGGACGCTGGCGCGAGATGGAGATGGAGTCATCCTCTTCCATGCCGATGTAACAGATGAAGCGAACGCCGGCGTAGTGCGCCTGGATAAGGCCGAGGATGGTGGAGTAGCTGAGGGAGTTTTCGACGAGGTCGACGGTTTGTCCGGTGGAGATGGGGATGACATCGCCGCGGTGCAGGGTGTGTCCACGAACCGAGAGAGGGACGTGGGAATCGTTGACGATGACGAGGAGGTTCACGCAGCGCAGGGCGCGGAAACGGACGTTTTCATCGGCCGAGGAGAGAGTGACGTTGCCGCGTCCGAGTTGTCCGGAGAAGGAGATGGACTCAATGGGGGGCTTGGGGGTGGCTCCCGGAGTGGCGATGAGCGACTCGAGCTCGCGGTCGGCGCCCGGAAGACCGAGACCTGCTGTGACTTCGGCGAAGAGCTCGGGATCAGAGAGATCGGCGCCGACGCGGTGGAGCATGGTGAGGATTTCGATAGCGAGCGAGTAGCGCTCGGCCTGGGTGCGGTCGGCTGCGGCGAGTCGTAGAGTGATTTCCAGGGGGAAGGAGGCTCGGTAGGCGTTTTGGAAACGCGCGGCGAGCCAGCTGTGCTCGACATTGGGGAAGTCGTAGCGTAGGATATCCATCGTGGTGTCCATATCCTCGACACCGAGACCCTCCACCCGACACATGATGGAGGCGAAGAGGTTCACGATGATGCCGGCGTGCGCCCGACGCGATTCGGTTTTGGGTCCGATGCGGCGCGGGACACGGTTGAAGAGGGAGGCGAGGAAGCCACGCAGACGGAGGAGGTAGCGCAGGAGATCCGGCACAAGGGCGGCGGCGCGGGAGCGGAGGCGTTTCAGCATGGGCTCCCTCCTTTCCAAGCAGAGGAGGCGGGACAACGCTGCTCCCATCCGGGAAAATTCCAGCGCAGAGGGAAATCACGGCACTGCGCCGGTTTGACGTCCTGGATGGCGCAGGAGTTGTCGGACCGCAGCATGCAGCACGCGCCGTCGGGGGCATCCAGGAGGGAGAGACCGCGTCGGTTGCGCTGCAGCCGGCAGTGGGTGTTGATGAAGTCGGTTTCGCTGAGGTTCAGATAGGCGGAGATGGCGGAAATATCCTGCTCGGTGAGGCACACGTCCCCCTCCCAGCGGCAGCAGGAGCCGCAGCGCCGGCAGGTGAAGTTGCTTGTTTCCGACAGGGGCATGAAAAAGAGCGGTTAGAATTCCCAGGGTTTACGCTTGGGGATGGTGATGTGCGGAGCGCGCACGTAGATGGGGGCCGCAGGGACAGCCGACAGGGCTTCCTGCTCCTCCCTCGGCAGGGAGAGCCAGTATGCGATGAGACCTTCCGCGGTGGGGGTCAGACCCGTGTGCTTGAGTTCGATACCGGAGCGGCGCAGGCGTTCCTCTTGCTCCACGGAGCGGATGTCCTCCCCCTGCGCGAGGAGTTGGCGCACGGCCTCGGAGGTCAGCACCTCAATCTCGCCGGTGGCGCGCTGAAGGGTCCATTCGCCGCGCCGGGCATCCGAGAGAATCGAGCAACCGTTTTTTGCGCTCAGCTGAGCCCAGGAGGGGACGGCTACCACATGCGACCCTCGCACGAGGGCGATTCCTTCTGCTGCCGCCAGAGCTACGCGCACCCCTCCGTAGCTGCCAGGCCCCGAACCGACGAGGATGAGCGGAAGGGGGGAGGTGCCGAGGTTTTCCAGCGCCTCGTGCAGGGCGGGGAAGAGAAAGGCATCGTGATTCTGCAGGGAGGTCCAGGCGCGGGAGAGGGACGTGGCGGCATGCAGCGCGAGCGAGGCACGCGCGCCGGAACATTCGATGGCGAGGATGTTCGTCATGGGCGCGGGGTTAATTGGAACGTTACCCACTTACCACAAATAACACGACGAATCAAGGAAAAACCCGCGGCCTGCGCGGCGGAAAGAGTGTCCTCAGCCTGCTCGCGAAGGATGCCGGAGACAATGAGGATGCTGCCTTCCGAGGTGACCAGGGAAGCGAGCAGTCGCGGGAAGGCCCGTTGCAGGACGCCGGAAAAGAGGTTGGCCAGCAGGACGTGGGCGCGCTGCTCCGGCTCCGGGAGCCACTCGAAAACATCGGCACGAAAGACAGAGAGCGAGCGAGGAGCCCCATTCCTGCGCATGTTGTTGCGCGCTATCCGCACGGCGTCCGCGTCGAAATCGTAGCAGCACGCTCCCGCCGCTCCCAGCCGGACGGCCGCCAGTCCCAGGATACCCGTGCCACAGCCGGCATCGATCACGCGCCAACTCCCCGGAGTTCGCTGCCGTGCCTCATCGCAGAGCAAGCGCAGACACGTCGCCGTCGTGGCATGATTCCCCGTGCCAAAGGCGCATTCCGCCGGGAACACCAGGATGATGCGTCCCGGGTAGCGCGACTGTAGTTCGGGGATCTGATCCGTCGAGGCGCAGACCACCAATCGATCCCGGATGAGCAGCGGACGCTGTTGCCGCGGAGCCGTCGCTGCCACCCAATCTTTCTCCTGCAGGGGGGAGCAGCTGCCGCCGTACGCTCCATAGAGAGCCAGGGCTGTTTCTTCCTTCTCGCAGTAGACCTCCAGCTGCGTGCGTTTCCTGTCGGCGAGAGACGTCATGACGATGCCCTGAGATTGAGGGCTCAGTCGTTCTCTCCACTCCGACTCCTTACTTTCCCGTATCTGTTTCTTCCATACCCACATGGTGCGCCCCTATGCGATGTTCGTCCGAAACCCTCAGCAATCTGTCCTTTTTCTCCCCATGGCAAAGACCAAAGAATAAACGGCGTCTCCGGTTGCTAGGCGGTGAGTGGTGGGCAGCAAGAAGGGAAATCAGCGCCTGCGGTGCTTGTCCTGCTCGCGGAGGGAAGCCTGCATTTTTGCGCAGTGACGGTAGCCGGTGCGTCCGGCGAGCATTTTCATGCTCAGGCTGGACGACCCCCACTGGATGATCTGAATCTCAACGATGCGCAGGGCCCACTTTTTCATCAATTCCCGGGTCGGCTGATAAATGTCGATTGTGCCGGTTCCTACGAGAGCAGAACCGTAGTCATCCACGACGTAGATATAGGGCTCGCCCTTGATGCGGAAACGGGTACCCAGGGGATAGACCGACCAATCGGCCGCCGCGCTGCGTACCTGGTTGGTGTACTTGAGACTTGTCCCCATCGCGTTGCGCGGACCGTACCCACGGTGATCCATCTCCGTGTGCGTGTAAGCGGTGGTGCGCACGACGCGGTTCAACTGGGAGGGATGATAAAACGGCATGCCGTGCCTATCGCGTCCGAGGTTGGGCAACTTGGGGTTAGGGCGTGCCGAGGGCGATGGCGCCGCAGGCATGATGAAATCACGGCTGACCACAGCCGTCGTCGCCGGCTTTGCCGTCTTTTGTCCCGCTCCGTAAGCGCCACCTGCCATGAGCAGGGTCAGCGCCAAACCTATCCATCTTTGAGCGTGCTTCACGATGTAGGAATCATTACTTCGTCGGTCCATCGATTCACCCACCACCGACGATACCCCGACAGTATATCACACCCCCAACCGGGTGTCAAGCCCCAAAATGGACAGGGCAAACGCGCGCAATCGGACAAAAATGAGTGTACCGAACGAGGGAAAAGAGAACAAAGGAATTATCAATTGGACAGAAATAGTG
>CANQSY010000008.1 GCA_947626635.1 uncultured Akkermansia sp. | reverse complement strand
GAATGGCTGGGATACTACAACAAAGAACGGCCGCACTCGGCGTTGGGTTACCGGAGTCCTGAGATGTACCGGGAGACTGCCGAGTCCCCGATGGCGGCGAATTTTTGGCGTGATTTTTTTGCTCCGGCGCAGCTTGCGGAGCTACGCGCCGCGCCCTCGCTGCGCTCGGGTCGCAGCGCCTACGCTACAAAATCGCGCCAAAAAAGGATTGACCTCCGAGGTTATCGAATGATATAAGGAAGCTACACGCCTGATGTACACAAAAAGGGGGCTTAAATAAGCTTCCAATGTGTCGAAAAATGGGCACCAGTTTAAGAGGGTAGTTGAGTTGCTGTTTAACAAGCTCTTGAGTTGTACGATGCAATTGATGCTCTACGGTGCTTTCGCATACGCCATAGCGTCTAGCGATGCACTTGTTGGTTTGACCGTCAGCGCAGTCTTGAAGCATGAGCTTATTGCAGCGCTCATTGCGGCGTTGGTATTTACGCAGTCCGATCTTTTCACACCCCATCACGTAGGTCTTGCCGCAATCCTTACAGCGGTATCGTTGGACTTGTATACGAACGCGCCGCAGAGTATTTTCATGATTGGCCAGCAGAGCCTTGCGGTAGCAGAAGCCGTGCCGGTAGTAGTTTTTGCTCTTACAATGAGGACATTGAATATCCTCTAGATTATCTTGATAGAGAGCATATTGAATTTTCCCTTGACAGGAATGAGACGAACGCCTAAAATGCAGGTACTTCAAGTACATAATACTGGGTATGGTAGGAGAAATCTCCTCCATGCCCAAGTCTTTTTTTAGGGTTATTGAATTTTTTTTGTCAAATACTGGGTATTTTGCCGACTTTGTAGAATTGCTTTGTGGAGTCATTCCACAAAATTATACGAAGAGCGAAAATTATACGAAGAGCGTAAATCACGGAATCTCCTCCCGCAGGGAAACCACGGGGTCCTCGCTCTCCCTGTCCGGGCGGAACACCTCCCCCGCCCCTCACTACACGGGAAGGGACTCGAACCCCTGACCAACTGCGTGTAAAACAGCCGCTCTACCACTGAGCTACCCGTGCTTGTTGGGGGCATTCTATCATGCCACGGCAGGATTGCAAGACTAAACCGGCGGAAAATTGATCAGCGGAATATCGAGAAAGCAAGTGCTGTGCCGTGCGCTCCCGCCATGAATGAGTCGATATGCGCCGCCCGTCTCGGCGACGCTGCGACGTCATGTGGTTTATCCTAAATCGTCAATTACTAATGGGTTATTGTACGATAGGCGCTGATGGACACGTGTTGGGTTGCTTCTTTTCTTGGGACAGATGTGTGCGTACAGGGATAAATTGAAAGAATCGCCTTGAAAGGCAGCAACGAACGTGTAGAATGGCAGGATGAAGAGGTTTCTTTTCTTTCTTTTGGTCCTGGGCAGTGCGGCTATGAGCGGGGGAATGACGGAGGCGGAGTTTAAGACTCTTTACGAAAATCCGAACAAGGATGCTGAGGCATGCTACAAGCTCTATAAAGCGTACACGGAGGGCGACGGAGTGGCAAAGAATGATTCGCAGGCTCGCAAGTGGATCCTTGAGGCGCACACACTCGGCATGATTTCCACCCGCAAAGAGATAGCCAAGCTTCCATGGCGTAACAAGTCACCCTTCGACAAAAGAAAGCCCGACATCACAATAAAGGATCCGGGTGATGACGTGGCGAAAGAGCTAGGAATTGAACTTGTGCGATATTGCTACCGGTGGTATCTTGGAAGAGAGGACTACGGTACAGCAGCGCCTAGCGTCAACAGCAGGGAGGTGCACCTCACGAGCAAGGAGATGGCACGTGTTCGACAATTGATTGCAGATGGCGCCGACTTGAATGTGACCTATGCCGGGACGCATCCGGGTGGCGCTGCTCGCTCCGCTCTTTCCCTGGCTGTGAGCAGCGGAGATTTTGAAACTGCTCAGTTGCTTATCGACCATGGAGCTGATCCTTCCGCCAACGGCAACCTAGCAATTATTAACTCCCTTTCCATTACCAGGTCAGGGGAGGCCTCCGAGCGCCAGCTCCGACTCAATGAGGAATACGCCCATCCGGAGTGGGATATGCTGGAACTGCCCCGTCTCGATACCGAAGCCGAAGAGAAAGGGAAAAACGACCCGCAGGCGCGAAAAAAGGCGAAACGCAAGCGCGACAAACTCTGTAAGACGATGCGGAAAGCTTTTGCAAAAAAGGGAGGTACTGCGTATTATCCCCAGAATGACTTGCTCCCCCCTGCAAACAAGTTGATGCGTTGTGAGAAGCGTATGTTGAGAGCTCTCGAGTTCATTGGCAACAGCGGCGCCGATCTCAAAATTTGGGATGACATGGGCTACTCCCTTGCCTACCGTATCGGAGGAATATGCGCCCCCTACGCCTTCCCCCTCCTCGTCGAAAAAGGACTCGATATCAACCAGCCGCAAAATCCCGCCGAGGTCGTTCCGGCTGCATCTGATCCGAAGGCGGTGAGTTACATGGTAGAGCTTGGGCACGTCCGGGAGCGGGATGTGGCACTGAACCATGTTGTGGCCAACGGGCAGGAAATTGCGGTTGATATCATGCTTAAGCTTGGGGCTGACCCGAATGCACAGACCTGTCGCGAGCAGAAGTCGGCAGAAGAAGTTGCCTGCATGATACGCGATCGCTGCACAGACTCTGCCTACGCTCAACGTTATACGCGTATTATCAATGCCATAAAACGTTCTCAGAACCAGGCGGCTCCCAGCGCCGGTTCCGATGGTTCTCCGCAACCTTCTTCGACCGACCCTAACACCGCCGAATGAGCATTGCCTCGTGGTTGGACGTGAAACGGCGCACACAGCCATCCCGCGCTGTCTCAGCGATGGAGGAGAGTCCCGCCGAAGGGACGGGGACGGTCATGTCGGAGCCGCGCTTGGCGTCGGAGAAAAGGTCAGAGGTCCATAGCGAGGTCGGCATTCAGGAGCCCTGATTTTTCCAGGTAATAATCGTAGCCTCCGGCGTAAGGGGTGAGGACACCCTGATTGATGTGGAGAGTTTTTTCAGCCAGAGAGCGGATGAAATGGACATCGTGCGAGATGAAGACGAGGGTGCCCTCATAGCGCATGAGCGCCTGAGAGAGTGCCTCTACGCTCATGAGATCGAGGTGGGTCGTCGGTTCATCCATGAGGAGGAGATTGGGCGGATTGACGAGGAATTTGACGAGACTGAGCCGCGACTTTTCGCCTCCTGAAAGGACCTCGACGCGTTTCTCGACGTCGAGACGGCGGAAAAGAAAGGAACCGAGCACTCCGCGAGCCTCTTCTTCTCGCAGCTCGGGGTCAGCCTTCATGATTTCCTCCAGCACGGTATAATGGGGAGTAAGGTTTTCGGAGCGCATTTGCGAGAAGTAGCCGATTCGCGTCGTGGTCCCCACGATGCGTTTCCCTGAACGAATGGGAACCACGCCGGCAAGAATTTTGAGGAGAGTGGACTTGCCGGCTCCGTTCGGACCGACAAGGACGATTCGCTGACCGCGTTCGACGAGGAGATTGAGATCCCTGTACACCTCGTGGTCATCGTATGACTGCGAGACATGTTCAAGCTCAATGACGCGTTGCGTACTGCGCGGAGGTTGTGGGAAGATAAATTTGAAGGTCTTGCGGGCCGGACGAGGTTTTTCAATCCGTTGGATTTTTTCAAGTTGTTTAACCCTGCTTTGCACTTGTGCGGCTTTGGAAGCTACGGAGCGGAATCGGTTCACAAAGGCCTCGATATGGGCGATTTCGCGCTGCTGGTTGCGCCAGGCCGCCAGCAGAATGGCATATCGTTGTTCTTTCAGTTTGAGGAAGGTGGAGTAATTCCCCGTGTAACGCACGAGTTGCGCATTCTCAATGTCGTATATAGCCTCGACCAGTTCGTCCATGAAATCGCGGTCGTGGGAGATCATGAGGATCGCTCCGGGGTAATTTCTCAAATACCTGCGCAGCCACAGCAAGCTCATCAAATCCAGGTGGTTCGTTGGTTCGTCGAGCATCAGGAGGTCCGGTTCCGCTACGAGGAGTTGCGCAAGATGCGCTCGCATGACCCATCCCCCGCTCATCTCGCGAGCCGGTCTCGCGAAGTCACTATCCTTAAACGCCAGCCCCTTGAGAATCCGCTTGGCTTTAGGCTCCAGTTGATAGCCGTCGTGTGCCGTGTACGTATCGATGGCGTGGGCATAAGCTGCGCCGGAGTGATCTCCCTTGGCCTCGCATTCCATGATTGTGCGGATGGCTACACGCATTTCCGGTGTGATGCTCATGGCGATTTCGAGGATCGACCGGTCTGAGGGATCGCCTGCCTCCTGAGGCAGGTAACCTATGGTGGCGTACTCATCGCGTTGGATTTCTCCCTCGTCCGGGGCGTCCTCGCCGAGAATCATGCGGAAGAGGGTCGATTTACCGGCGCCGTTAGGTCCCACGAGGGCAATTCTTTCTCCCCAGTTGACGACCAGTTCCGTGCCGCTGAACAGGGTGCGTCCCGCGTGCGCCTTAGAGAGATTTTTGATGGTGAGCATAGCCTTTGAAGCGTCAGTATACCCTGCTTCTTAACAAAATCAACCTTTTTTGCAAGCGACCTGCAATGGCAAAATATCTTCGTGGACGGGACCACATCCGTCCCAGAAAAAAACAAGCCCTACGGACGGAGGCGGCCGACGAGTTAAGACAGTGCGAAGCGGAATTTTTGGGGCATTCTCATTTTTATTGGACCTCTCTCATAAGGACAATGCTACGCCTGTGGGGCAGCTGGAAAGGGGAGGGTGTTAGGCAAAGCCAGACTCACAGCCTTAGTTCCTTCGTTCATAGAAATCGCGCGGGGAAAGGGTTGAATGAGCCCGGAGAAGATTTTATGGGGACACGTGTGGTCCGGGGCTTGCCAATGCGGTTGGGATGTGTTAGACTCTGCGCATGTCACGCTACAATGGAGAGCAGGTATTGGTCGTGCCTCGCGCGGTATTTGAAGAGGTGGGGGATTTTTACGGAGTGAGACGCAATCCTCAAGACTATTTAGAGGCCTTTCTGCGGCCCGAGGTGGCAAGGTATATGGATCGTGATGCGGCGGAGGGAGATCCCTCCTTCAAGCAGATCATCGCGTACGCCATATTTCGGCACAATGGACGTGTCCTCGCATACTCTCGCACACCCAAGGGCGGCGAAACACGTCTCCACAACAAGATATCCCTCGGCATCGGCGGCCATATCAACCCTATTGACGGTCTCACCGACAGCATAACGACCTATCTCGCCGGAATGGAACGCGAAATTCGCGAGGAAATTACGTTCTCCGGCACGGCTGTTCAGCACCTCTACGCCGTCATCAACGATGATACGAATGAGGTCGGCAGTGTGCACCTGGGTATCGTGCACCTTTTCGAGCTGGACACCGAGGAGGTAGCTCCGAATGAAAAAGCTCTTGCGGACCTGGGTTTCCATACCTTGGAAGAGCTTGGCGGTCCTCTTTACGATCGGTTGGAAACATGGAGTGCGATTTGTGTGGACGCACTGCGCGCGGATGAAGCGCGCTCGTAGGAAGCGGAGACGATGCAACCCGACGCGACAACTCACGCGCGCGCATTGGTGGCGGCGATGGTAGCGGCTATGCTGATGGGGTCGCTGTGTGTCTTTGTGCGAGAGTCCGGGTGCAGCGCGCAGCTATGCTCGTTTGCGCGGTTCAGTGTCGGTTTTGTGCTGATCGGGCTGGTGGCGGCGTGGCTGAGGTACCGTCATGGGATGACGCTGCGTTTTTCTCCCGCTGCATTTGTTTCCGGCGTGAGCATAGGGTTGTGCATCTTGTTTTATTATTTGGCCATACGTCACACCACGGCAGGTATAGCGGCGCTTCTGCCGGCTTCCGGTCCCATGCTCTCAGCGGTGTGGGAATCGCTGTTCCGGCGACACCTGCCGCCGCGGCGGGATGTGATGCTTCTCTGCACGGCCAGCATAGGAATCATCCTTGTCTCCTATTTTTCGGGTGCGGAGCATGGGGAGGGAGAGGAAGCTCTCGGACTGCTCTACGGCATCCTCTGCGGTATTTTTTACTCCTTCTATCTCGTGCTCAACCGCTGCATGTCTGCGGAGGTGAGCACGCTGCGGCGCGTGTATTGGCAGGCGGCTGCCGGCACCCTTGCGCTTTTGCCGCCGTTGCTCTGCATCGCGCAGCCGCTGGAAGGGGCAGCGACCGGCTGGTTGTGGCTAGTAGGTATAGGGGTGCTTCAGGGTGTAGGCGTGCTTGCGCTTGTCGCTTATGCGATGCGCCGTCTCAACTCGCTTGAGTTCGGCATTATTTCCTGCTTGGAACCCACAGAGGCTGTACTCCTCGGCTGGCTCGTCTACTCTGAGTCGATTTTGCCCGGACAATGGGTGGGTTTTGCCCTCGTCCTTGCCACCATTGTTGTCAAATCCAGCAGGCGCTGATGATGGTCACCTGCGGCGAGGACGGTTGGAGTCGCCGGTGACGTTGCGGATAAAGCGACGCATATTATCATCATCGCCATGACGTCGATCGCGGTCTCTGCGGTGTCGGTCACGGTCGCGGTGGTAGCGGGCGTCGTCGCGTCGTTCTTCGCGGCGGCGCATTTCAGCGCGATGATCCCGGTCGCGGTCGTTGCCGATGGTCACTGACACCGCCTGCGCCGCTTCCCAAGGGGCCATCAGAGCAGCCAACAATAGCATGATCACTTTCGATATTTTTCTCATGCTTTTATAGACACTCCCCTCCCCGCGTTCCCCTCAAAATCAGGTAGGAAAGAGGAACATACCCGTTGCTCCTTCACGGATAACGATTGGGGGGAATTTGCGCGCTACGAGTATCTTGGCGGAGCGGAATTTTGAAAAAACGCGTGTAACGGAACGGTGAAAACTCAACCGTAGCGGGACGTGTTCTCCCCGCAATTCCCAACCGGTGTCCCCCAGTGGTTGCTCGGGAGGCGGGACACGGTAGCGATTTTTTAGTGTCCGCTGAGGGTGGTGATGTAGTAGCCGGCGATAACAGCCGTGCCGATGACGCCTGCCACATTGGGACCCATGGCGTGCATGAGCAGGAAGTTGGTGCGGTCGGCCTGTTGTCCGACGGTGTGGGAGACGCGTGCAGCCATGGGAACGGCGGAAACGCCGGCCGAGCCGATAAGCGGGTTGATGGGGTTCTTGCTCCAGCCGGGGATGAGGTTCATGAGCTGGGCGCAAAGGAGACCGCAAACGGTAGCGATGGCGAAGGCAACCACACCCAGAGCGATGATGAGCAGGGTTTCTCCCTGGAGGAAGCGTCCGCCCTGCATCGTGAGACCGACGGAGACGCCGAGCAGGATGGTTGTGATATTCATGAGCTCATTTTGGGCACAGGAGACGAGTCGCTCCGTAACCTTGCATTCGCGCAGGAAATTGCCGAGCATGAGCATGCCGAGCAGCGGCGCCGCATCCGGACAGATGAGGATGGTGACGATCGTGACCACGAAGCAGAAGAAGAGTTTCTCACCGCGCGAGACCTGGCGCAGGCTCTTCATCTTGATCTTACGCTGCTTCTCCGTGGTGAAGAGCTTCATGAAGGGAGGTTGGATGAGCGGCACGAGCGCCATGTAGGTGTAGGCTGCAACGGCGATGGCGCCGAGGAGGTGGGGCGCCAGTTTGCTGGCGAGGAAGATGGAGGTAGGACCGTCAGCTCCGCCGATGATACCGATCGCAGAGGCTTCTCCCTTGGTGAAGCCCAAGGCCATGGCCGCGAGGAACGTGAAGGCGACGCCACCCTGGGCGGCCGCGCCGAGCAGCAGCGCTCTGGGAGAGGCGAGAAGGGGACCAAAATCGGTGAGCGCGCCGACACCCATGAAGATCAGCGCCGGGAAAATTTCGCACTTGATGCCCTGTCCGAGGAAGTCGAAGAGTCCGGAGTTGAAGCCGATGATCATGAACTTCTGCGGGGTCTGTCCGGTCACCTTCACCGCGCCTTTCACGGGCTTGCCTTGAGAGTCCACGAGCGGTTCGACCTGCATGGGTTCCGCCATAGCGGCTTCGTATTTGGCTTTTTCTTCCGGGGAGAGAGCGGAAGTATCCTGCATGGAGGGAGAGGAATCCTTGTAGGGCGCGACCGTCCCGGAGATGAAACCGACATCCTTGATGACGCTGGTTTGGACGGTATTCTTGTCCGAGATGGAGACGACCTGGCGTTGAGCCTGGGTGATGACCATGCCGTTATCCGGGATATTGGCGATGAGCGCGCCGAAGGCGATGGGGACGAGCAAGAGGGGCTCGAACTTCATGACCACGCCGAAAAAGAGCAGCACGAGAACCACGCCCCACATGATGTACATCTGGTACGTCATGGAAAAGATGCCCATTCCGGATATAAAATCGCTGAATGATTGAAGGAGTTCCTGCATAGGTGAGGGTGAGATAAAAGGGGAACTGAAGGTCGTGTGACCATCAGCCCGGTAAACTGTAAGATTGAGTTAGCCGAGGTAGGCCAGCGCCTGACCTTCCGTCACGGTGTCGCCGGGAGCCACACAGAAAGAACTCACGGTGCCGGCTTTGGGGGCGTAGATCACCGTGTTCATCTTCATGGCCTCCAAGGTGAGGACTTGGTCCCCCTCCTTGACGACAGCGCCGGGTTGGACGTCCAGACTCACCACCTTTCCTGCCAGCGGGCTGGGGATGGGGGTTCCGGAACCGGCGGGCGCGGCTGCAGGTGCGGGGGCAGCTGCGGGTGCGGGTGCTGCAACCGGCGCGGGAACTGCCACGGGGACCGGCGCTACGGGAGCCGGTGCGGCGGCGGGAGCGCTGCCTCCCACGGTTTCAACGGTAACGTCAAAGGTCTGTCCGGCGACTGTTATACGGAGCTGTTTCATAATGATTGTGCGTTGGTTTTAAGTTTGAAAATAATGAGAAGTTGTTGAGAGAGGGTGGGTCAGCCGTGCAGGGGGAGGTGTGAGTTCATGATGGAACTCCGCCCGCTCTGCGCGTAGGAGGAGTCCACGGGCTGGATGGAAAGGATGCGGGCATCGGAACCGACGGTATATTTGACGGCGGCGGCGATGGCGGCGACGAGCTCAGGGGTGATGGAGGAGGCGGCTGTATTGTAAATGCCGGCGGCGAGAGCGGCGATCTGCTGGGGTGAAGGTTCGCTCGGAGTCGGACTGCTCGCCGCGGCAGAGGAGGTCAGAGCGGCTTTCGCGGCAGCTTGCCTGGCGTTGCGTTTGGCCTCCATCCGCACGGCCACAGAGCCGGAGATGGTGAGAATGATGCTCAGCAGTCCAAGGCAGCAGAACACCACGAGCATGCCGATGAACTGGTAGCTCACAGCCTCGGCGTCCAGATTGCCGATGGCAGCTAAGGGAAAGAAGGGTACGTGCATGGTCGGGAAAGGATGGGAAAGAGAAAATCAGAGAGGGATGTTGCCGTGCTTCTTGGCGGGACGCGTTTCGCGCTTGCTGAGGAGGGTCCGCAGGGTGAGCGCCACCTTGGCGCGCGTCTCCTTCGGGTTGATCACCTCCGTCACTTGGCCTACCTGGGCGGCGGCGTACGGGTTGTAGAAGGCTTCGGTGTACTCCTTGAACAGCTCGGCGCGTCGAGCCTCGCGAGCCGTTTCATCCTCGATGCCTTTCAACTCGCGACCGTAGAGGATGGGGATAGCCCCCTGCGCTCCCATGACGGCTATTTCGGCGCAAGGCCATGCGAACACGGCGTCCGCCCCGAGGTCCTTGCAGCACATGGCGATGTAGGCTCCGCCGTACGCTTTGCGGAGGATGACCGTGATCTTGGGCACCGTGGCGGAAGAATAAGCGAAGATCATCTTGGCACCGTGGCGGATGATGCCGCCGCGCTCCTGCTGCTTGCCGGGAAGGAAACCGGGGACGTCCACGAGATTCACCACGGGGATGTTGAAGGAATCGCAGCAGCGGATGAAGCGCGCCGCCTTGTCCGATGCGTCAATATCCAGACACCCGGCTTTTACGGCAGGCTGGTTAGCGATGATTCCCACAACGACGCCACAGATGCGGGCGAAGCCAACGATCACGTTGCCGGCGAACTGCGCATGCACCTCCATGAAACTCCCCTCATCCACAAGATGGGCGATCACTTTCTGCATATCCAGCGGGGTGCTGTTGTCCCCGGGAATGATGTCATTCATGCCTTCGTCGTCCGCGATGTCGAGGGGCGTACCCAGGTCGTGCGGGGGCTCCTGCGTGTTGTTGGCAGGGAGGTAGGTCAGGAGACGTTTGGCGATGTTGATGGCATCCTCATCGCTTTGCGCGACAAAATGCGCGTTTCCGGAGACCGAGGCGTGAACCGCGGCGCTGCCGATTTCCTCCATGGTGCATTGCTCAAAGGTTACCTGTTCAATGACCTTGGGACCGGTGATGTACATGCCGGCGGCGCCGCCTTGTCGGATGATGATGAAATCCGTGAGGGCGGGGGAGTAAGCTGCGCCCCCTGCGCAAGGACCGAGAATGAGCGATATCTGCGGCACCACCCCGGACGCGGCGACGTTGTTGGAAAACACGTGCGCAAAGCCGGAGAGGGCCTCCACTCCCTCCTGTAAGCGCGCACCGCCGGAATCATTGATCTGGATGACAGGTATGCCGGCTTTGAGCGCGTACTGCTGCGCATCGCATATCTTCATGGCGTGCATGTAGCCGAGCGAGCCGCCCTGCGCCATGAAGTCGGCGGAAGATGCGGCAACCGGGTGGCCGTTGACAAGACCGACGCCGACCACGATGCCCTCAGCGGGAATGTCTTTCTTGTCGAGACCGAAATTGTGGCAGTGGTGGCGGGTGTGCATACCGAACTCGGTGAATGAGCCCGCATCAAAGAGAAAATCAAGTCGCTCCCGGGCAGTTTGATCACCGGCGGCGTGTCGTTTGTCAATCTTTTCCTGACCGCCGGAGAGCATGATTCTCTTGCGGCGCTCCTCAAGGTCATCCAGCAATTTTGCGTCGATAGCCATAGTCTTTGTGGGATCTGTCAGCTCGTGGAAAATGGTCGCTTCTCACTTTCCCTAAACCTCCATCAAGCTGGCGGATTCTACCACGTTATGCCCCTCGTGAAAAGCAAAAAATCTGCTAGCGCGCCCAAAAGATCGGGTTCGCCTGATGGAAGGCGAGACAGTAAAAAAGGCCGGCACGAACGGTATGAACACCCGGATGCAACAACGGGGCCTGAAATTTATTTGTCGTGTTGAGAGATGCGGTCAGCTTTGTAAGCTGTTCGTGCATATTCCTTCGCAGTGAATATCGCAGCACAAAAGAAGAGAATGTAGAGCAAAGCCAGGACGTAGTGCATCCTCTTTTTGAACGACATGAAGGGAAAACGTGACACCTTCTTGAGCCTCCTTGCCCGGACGGCCCGCGTGATGACGGGATTCAAGAAAAGCGCTATTACAATCGCTGCAATGCCAAATGCCGTTGCAAGAGTTCCGCCCAGCACAGAGAAGGCAAACATGATATTGCTTGCGCCGGGTACATTCTCCTGACACAATCCGATAATCACACATACGATGGCAGCTACTTGCATGAGCCGATGAAGAGCTACTGCCGTGTAAAAGCGAGACCGTTTCCATAGGGGTAAAAAGATCGGAAGAGCCATAAAAATGACGAATACCGGACTCCAACTTGATTCAGCTAATGACGGCATTCGATCCGATATCCACCCGATTGCTCCCAGAAAACAGGTACCGAATACCCAAGGAAAGTACGTCACGATGGGACAGCCCAGAGCAAGGAGAGGCACCGGTAGGAGAAGGTCTCTCTCTCTCATTCGGCAGGTCAACAGGTCCGCGAAAAGAATCAACGGACATAGGACAAGGTAATACCAGTAAAATGCGGGACTTTCTGCTAAGAATCTGTACATATTTTTCCTTGTGATGTCGTATGAGGTTCTGCCGTCAGTTGACGTACGGGCTCTTCATTGTCTGAATTGTTCCATTTTGGCGCAACCGGACGAGACCGATATGGCGGATAGTATCCCAACCGGATGATGTATTCTACTTGTTCGCATATTCACACTGATTGAGAGGGATCTTTTTATACAAGCGGTGAATGAGGGCCGTATAGACAGCGATGCCGAGGAAGTATGGTAGGAGAAACATAGGGACAAACTTTCCGGCTGGGAATGCGTGGAAGTTTCGTGTCATGTCCTCACTCATGCAGACAACGTATGCTGCGGTCATCATCAATAAAAGGGGAAGCAGCGGGCAGGATGCCGCAAAAATAACCTTCAACGTTACGGAACGAACCTTACCTGCCAACCAATATCCGAGCAAGGCGCCCGGGAAGAAATAAAACAATGAACTTATCATGGTCGATTCGATGGCTTCGCACATATCCAGCCACGACATTTGCTGGAGAAGACTTCCTACCAAACAAGTGATTCCCGTTACAATCGGGAAAACGGTGAATGACAAGCTGCACGTCTTGTCGTAAATCCATTTTCGTTGATTCTCATTCATATCGTCGCTAGTACAAAGACGAGGTAAAGCGAAGTGATAAGCAACAGCTCCCGCCAAGTCTCCCTCCATCGAGGAATCAGCGTAGCTAAAGTGTACACATAGGCACACATAGGGATTTCAAACAACAAAACGCGCAAACTAAGCTGGACCCATCTTAGCTGTTGCTCGAGTTCCAAAAAGTAACAATGCCTGAAAAGATACCAACGCGATACCAGAAGAAGAGCCATTAGAATCGGCAACACGATCGCTGTAACCGTCAACTTATTCATGGCATTTCCGGTGTTACGTCAACCATCCACCAAAACATGGTCATGGGGATTATCACGGTGTATTCCTTTCCCTCGGACATGACTCGGTACTCGTGCACATTCAATCCATCGTCTTGCACAAATACCTTCGACGATATAAGACTCCAAATTTTCCCTCGACTTGCCATGTATTCCTGCAAAACTATCCTAGGCATCTCATCTATGATATTCGTCCTGAGTTGCGATAACGCGTGTGATAAGACGAGCATCGCTAGGATGCTGACCACGTAAAGACACGTTGCTCGATTGAGAGCTTTCACTGTCAGGTCTTGGAGAATTGTTCCATTTTGGCGCGGATGCCGCGGAGGAAGACCTGTTCAAGGGAGCGGTGGAGGGGGGAGGAGGAGATCCAAGAATCGCCGGCGAGGGAACGGAGGCGGTCGAGGAGCTCCGCTGAGGCGCCGGAGAGGATGATTTGGGTGCGGTCGGGGTCGTCCGTGAGCTCGTCAATAGACCCCTCGGCGATGAGGCAGCCTTGGTAGAGGATGCCGACACGGTCACAGACCTCCTGGACCTGCTCGAGCAGGTGGGAACAGAGAAAGACCGTGAGACCGCGGGATTTGAGGTCGAGGATGATGTCGCGGATGACGCGTGAGCCGATGGGATCCACGCCGGCGGTGGGTTCATCGAGAACGAGGAGGCGGGGGCTCTGCACGAGAGCCTGGGCGAGACCGATGCGCTGCAGCATCCCCTTTGAGTAGCCGGCGAGGCGTCGGCGTGCGGCATCCTGCAGACCGACGAGCTCGAGGAGCTCCCGGACGCGGGAGCGGAGGCTCTTTCCGCCGAGCCCGCAGAGGCGACCGTAGAAGCGGAGGGTTTCTTCGCCCGTGAGGAATTTGTAGAAGTAGGGATTCTCCGGGAGGAAGCCGATTTCACGGCGATTGGCGGCGGCAGTGGCGGGGCGACCGAAGACGTTGCAGGAGCCCTCGTGGGGGGAGAGAAGCCCGACGAGCATTTTCATGATGGTGCTTTTGCCGGAGCCGTTGGGACCGATGAGGCCGTAAACCGCGCCCTGAGGAATGGAGAGCGAGACCCCTTTCACCGCGTACACAGCGCCGACTTTTCCCCAGGGACCCGGGAAACTTTTGTGCACGTTGGTGATTTCGACTGCATTCATGCTTTCACCTCGCTCATGAGCAGCAGGAGAGACTTGGCCATAGCGATGCCCTTCTCAAAGATATCCAGTCGCATATTTTCATTCGGCGAGTGGATGCGGGCATCGGGCAGGTCGAGACCGAGAAAGAGCGCGTCCTTGCCGAGGATTTTGGACATGGATGCCACCACGGGGATTGAGCCGCCCTCGCGAACGAGCACAGGCGGGTTGCCAAAGGTATCATGCAGCGCTTTCTGAGCCGCTTTGCCGAAGGGGGAGTGAGGGTTGCTCATGTAGGCGTCGCCCGCGTGCTGCATGGTAAACTTCATCGTGACGCCGGGCGGACACACTTTTTTGAAATGAGCTTCTACCTTGCGCATGATGTCCACGGGGTCCTGACCGGGCACGAGACGACAGCTGATCTTCGCCAGAGCATGCGTCGGAATGACAGTCTTGGATCTGTCCCCTACGTAGCCGCCGAAGATGCCATTGGGTTCAAACGTAGGACGGGCATACACGCACTCAGCCCCCGTGTAGCCTTTTTCTGTGCGCAGCGCAGGGACACCGGTGAGCTCCGCGAGCTCGGCATCGCTCATGCCCGGCACGCGTTTCCAGCTCTCCTTCTCCCACTCCTCGATGTCGGCGACGCCGTCGTAGAATCCTTCCACGGTGACGTGGTTGTTTTCATCGTGGGTGGAGGCGAGCATCTCGCAGAGGGCGGTGATGGGGTTGGCGACCGCTCCGCCGAAGATACCGGAATGGAGGTCCATCTTCGGTCCGTGCACCTCCAGCTCAAAGCAGCAGATACCCTTGAGACCATAGGAAAAGGAGGGAACGTCCGGCGCGGCCATGCCGGTGTCGCTCACGACGATGACGTCGCAGGCGAGCTCCTTCTGGATCTCGGGATCTTTGATCAATTCCTGCAGACTGTAGCTGCCGCGCTCCTCCTCGCCCTCAAAGAGGTAGGTGACGTTCAACGGCAGGATCCCTTGCTCCTCGAGCAACTCCTGCGCGCCGAGAATGTGCGCCATGATCTCACCCTTGTCGTCACTCGCGCCGCGGGCGTAGATGCGTCCCTCGCGTATTTCTGCGGCGAAGGGGGAGCTCTTCCATTCGCTGAGGGGATCCACCGGCATGACGTCATAGTGTCCGTAAATGAGCACCGTGGGCTTGCCCTCCACGTGCGGACTGTGCGCTATCACGATGGGGTGAATCTTCGTCAGATGCTTCTTCGCACGAAATCCCAGCGAGCTCAATTTCTGCACGAGATAATCGGCGCAGCGGTCAACATCGGCGGCGTGCTCCGGTTGGGCGGATACACTCGGGATACTCAAAAACTTGGTCAATTCCTCTATGTGAGTCATGGCGTTATCTTACACCAACCCCCGCCAAGAAGCAAGAGCAATGCATGGGGAAGTACGAGTTGGATGCAAGCGCGCCGATGAGGCGAATTCAGGCGAGAGGTATATCGAGCTTGAGCGCTTTTGTGACTTCATCATGCAACCGGACGACAGGTGTCTCAGTGGGTACTCCCATGCACTCGATGAGCCGACACACGGCGCGAGACGACGACTTTTGTGCGTATATTTTCAGCCAATCTTCAAGCTTCTCGGTCTGTTCCCAAGAAGTCTGCGGCATCGGGTAGCGGTACGGCATCCCGAGGCGATGCGGTTTGGGAGAGAGACGCGCGCGCCAGCAGTCTTGCCGTGCGCACAGACGCTCGTACATGGGATCAACCGAAAGGATTTTGCAAAGTTCATTCATCCTCGGAGAGGACGGAGAGAGACCCTCGGCCGCCACGATGAGACGCCAGCCATGGCTTGTGCGGTAGAGGCGTACGCCCATGGACGGATCTCGTCGGCACAGCTCTCTCACCCGCTCGGTGAGGATTTCCTGCATATCTTTTGCCTTGCCGATAAGCCCCAAAAACTTTTGGAAAAACGAGGGTTTTCTTTCGTCCACGTCAAGAAAACAGGTATTGACCGAATTGAGCACCTCTGCCCCGTAGCGGTTTCTAGTAATGATATTCTGCTCGTCCAGAGTCCGCACAATTTCCTCGGTTGTGACGACCGCGTACTCTTCGTGGTCCTGGTGCTCATCTAAGCGACGAATCAAGAGGCGGAAATTTTCGATATCCTGCTGATTGTGTCGTTTGCCTGTTCCGAAAAAATCATGCAACAGACGCAATTTTTTCTCCATGCGTTCCTGCGCTTCGTGGGAGCTGGAGAAAGAATACGCTCTTACGCGAAAGAGCATGCCCGCTATTTCTTCTTTTCGACGTACCCAGTGCGGAGCAATTTTCATCACAGAATTAACATGAGGGAAGTTAAAAAAAGTTTACTCAGCGCGAGCTTATTTGTCAAGATAGGCGTTAGTTCATTGCCAATTGACGATAGGAGACATCTGCGCGGACGCATGGAAGGGATGCGTTGAATGAGTCCGGAGAAATTTCCTTGGGACACACGTGGAAAGCTGTTTTTGAGGGACGTCGGGGTGTCCGGGAGTCAAAAGAAGTATGCCGGAGTTTACAGATACATTCAGCGGGCTGGCGGCGGAACGGAAGTTGAGCCACAGCGAATTGGTGCGCGCGATCAGGTTCATGATTGCCGCGGAGTTTGAGGCAATTCAACTTTATGAGCAGCTGGCAGAGTCCACGGACAACGAGATGGCGCGCAAGGTGCTGCAAGATATCACCGAGGAGGAGAAGGAACACGCCGGCGAGTTTCGGCACCTGCTCACGTTGCTCGCGCCCGGTGATGAGGAACACTACGCTGAAGGGAGAGAAGAGGCGGCGGGGTACCTCAAGCCGTTGGTGGACGAGGAAGCTCCGGAATGTGACTGAAAGAGGCGTCGAAGACTCATTCAAGTTCGCCCTGCAAGGCATCGCGAATGCCGGAATCAATAGCGTCGAATGCGAGACGCAGCTCGTGCTCGGAGATGCAGAGCGGGGGCATGAGCACAATGGTATCGTGCGTGACGGGACGAGTGAGCAGACCATGCTTGCGCATGGCGATGCAGGCGCGCTCGCCGGCTCGGTCGTCTTGGGCATAAGGTGAACCATCCGCATGGGAGATGTCGATGCCGGTAATGAGTCCGATCGATCGAGTCGCGGCGACATGGAGGTTGCGTTTGTGGAGACTCTCGGCAAGCGAGCGCATGAGGTCGATTTTAGGAGGGAGCTTCTCCAGGACGTGCTCTTGCTCGAAGACATCAAGCGAGGCGAGGGCGGCGGCGCAGCCGAGCGGGTGCGCGGTAAAGCTGTGCCCATAGTAGAAGGACTTGTTGTCGCTATAGGCACCGAGGAAGGAGTTGTAAATCTTTTCCGTCGTGAGGCAGGCGGCCAGTGGGGTGTAGCCGGAGGTAAGCCCCTTTGCGCAGCATAGGAAGTCGGGCGTGACTCCTTCGTGCATGCAGGCGAACATCTTGCCGGTGCGACCAAACCCGGTCATCACCTCATCACAGATGAGGAAGATGTCATGATGAGTGCAGAAGTCGCGTAACTCACGCAGAAGTCCCGCTCGCCAGGGCGTCATGCGGTTCACTCCCTGGATGATCGGCTCAATCACAATGCCGGCCGTGGATTCAATCGTCTCTGCCGGCAGGGAGCGCAGATCCTCCATGTCGCGCACGTGACGCACCTCCATGCCGAAGCCACGGAAGCGAGAGAAAAAGGTGCTCACGCCTCCCAGGGAGGCCGCGCCCATGGTGTCGCCGTGGTAGCAGTTCGAGAAGGCGATGAAGTGGCGACGTTTCTCCTTGCCGGGCGTTTGCGAGCAGCTCTGGAAGGCCATCTTGAGAGCCGTTTCTATGGCGGTGGAACCATCATCCGAGAAAAAGACGCGCGAGAGAGGGCGTCCGGGGAAAAGAGAGACAAGGCGCTCGGCGAGGAGAGAGGCGAGGGGGTGAGCAAAGCCGAGGTAGCTGGAGTGGCAGATGGTGGCGGCTTGCTGCTGGATAGCGCGTACGATGTGCGGATGCGAATGACCGTGGATATTCACCCAAATGGAGCTGTTGCCATCAATGTAACGGCGACGGAGGGTATCCGTGAGCCAGACGCCGCTGCCGGATTCGATCATGAGGATTTCCGCTTCCTTTCCCCAGAGGGCTTGCGGGGTGAAGGGGTGCCAGCAGTGGGCGAGGTCGAGATCAACGAGGCGTTGAGTCGTGCCGGTGGATGGAGAATCAGGCTTCGTCATGTGTGGTTCGTGGGTTGAAGCGCATAAGCTCAGCCTCAAAGGAGAGTTTTACATCACCGGTAGGACCGTTTCGGTTTTTGGCAAGTACGAGCGTAGCATCGGTCCCGGCACCTTTTCGTTCTTCATCGTCCTCTGCGTAGTAGGCGGAACGATAGAGAAGACCCACCATGTCGGCATCTTGTTCAATGGCGCCGGATTCTCGCAGATCGCTCATCATGGGAAGACCCTTATTCTTTCCCGTGCGGTTTTCCGGTCCGCGGTTGAGTTGGGCAAGCACGATGATAGGGAGTTTGAGCTCCTTTGCGAGTCCTTTGAGACCACCGGAGATTTCGGCAATTTCACGCTCGCGGCTATTTTGGGCCTGTTTGGTGTGAGAGCGCATGAGCTGGAGGTAGTCGATGCCGATGGCGCAGAGGTCGGGGTTTTCTTTGCGGATACGACGGGCTTTAGCACGGAGCTCGGAGATAGAGATGGCGGCCGTGTCGTCGATGATCAACCGGCTTTCCTTGTATGCGTTGATTGCTTCTTTCAGGCGATTCATCTGATCCTTGGTGAGTTTGCCCTGCTTGGAACGTACCTCCTTTTTGCTTACTCCGCTTTTGGCAAAGAGAAGACGCTCGACGAGCTGAACGGAAGGCATTTCGCAGGAAAAGACGAGTACGGGTTTTTTGACGTCCAGCACGAGGTGCTCCACCACATTGAGGAGGAAAGAAGTTTTACCCATGGAGGGACGGGCGGCAATGACGAAGAGTTCTCCCGGTTTGAGACCGTTGGTCATAAGGTCGAGTTCGTCATAACCGGTTGGGAGACCGAGAATGGCACCGTCCTTGCTCATCATGCGTTCCACGTTGCTCACGGCCTCGGAGATGGCGCGCTTGATGTCCCATTTGTCGGAGGATGCCGTTCTGTTGCGAATTTGCATGACGTCTTGCTCAGCGGAGTCAAGCAGTTCGGTAACCTCGCGACCTTCATCGTGGGCGGTTTCGTGAATTTTGTTTGCAGCGAGAATCATGCTGCGGCGCACGTATTTTTCCTTGAGGATTTCAAAATGGGAGGAGAAAAGGGCGGTGGAGGTGGCGTAGGTGAGGATGTCCATCAGCCCGGCGTGTCCCCCGACGCTTTCAAGTTGCCCGGCGTCAGAGAGGGCTTGGTCAATGGACGTGATGTCCAGCGATTTATTATCATCGTAGCGGGAATCGAAAAGATTCCAGAGGATGCGGTGGGCGGGGATGTAGAAGAAATCCTCGTTGATGCCTCCTTCGTGGCAGAGCCCGATGATGTTGGTGGGATCCGCCACCATCATGGAGAGCAAGCTCTTCTCGATGCCGGGAGCTTGCGGCATCACCACGGGTGCCTCTCGATTGATCTCCTTGTGAAAATCAGACTTGCTATTCTCATCCTTGCTCATACCACGGGCGCACAGCTTAGCAATTTCCAGAGGAATTGACAAGCCCGGAGAGAAAATCGTCGCGATGTTTTTCAGTACGTGCTTGATATCAAGGGGTGAAGAATCAATTTCTGACCCCGGATGCTCTCAAAATACTTAAGATAAACTGCGCAAGCAACATTACGGAGCGAGGACAGCGGGTGAACCGCTGTTGCCGCAGGCGGAGATAGGACGCACAGCGAGGCGGGTAACACCTTGGAACATCGAGGCGGGAAGAGTCACCGACCGACGGGATCCCGGGAGAATGCAGAGGGTTGTCCACTGAGTTCCCCGGCGAGCCTGGATAACCCACTTACGGGCACTGGCGTCTGCCGGCCGCCAGGAAATCGAAACGCCCCGGGCTGTATTCAATGCTTGCGCCATAGGCATGGCGGGACGTGCGGTGCCTGACCAGGGCATGGCCGGGGGAACCGCGTAACCACGATACCGAGCAGCAAGCTCCTTTTGCACCCCGCCGCGATTCGTCCCAATCGAGCGCCAACTCCAGAAAAGTTGTCCGGAACTCTGACGAGCCAACTGACGAGCCAGGTCAATCTGGTGGCCGATTTCGGAAGCGGGGCGGTTAGGGTCCTCGGAGCTGAGTATGCGTGCGGATGCAATACCGGGCCAGACGGGGCGGCGCGGGTTGATGGAGGACCACCATTGCATGAGGGCAGGGAAGCTTTGGGGACTGTTGATGCGCCAGTAGAGTTGGGGAGAGAGGTAATCCACCCAGCCGTTGGCGAACCATTTACGGGCATCGCAGGCGAGCTGTTCATAGGCATTGACCCCGTCAGGCACGCCGGCGGGATAGCCGGGTTTCCAGACGCCGAAGGGGCTGATGCCCACGCGGACCCAGGGTTTAGCGGATTTCACGGATGAGTAGAGCCGTCGGACGAATGAATCAACGGCTGCGCGCCGGCGCGCGGGCGTTAAGCCGTCCGCGATATTGTGGTGCGGCGGGTAGGGGTAAAAATAGTCGTCCAGGTGCACACCGTCGATATCATAGCGTCGAACGACGTCCATGATGACCTGCAGGACATGCTGCTGAGCCGCGGAGGAGGAGGGGTTGAGCAAGGTGGTGCTGCCGGCGCGTTTGATGAGATCGGGGCGGCGGCGGGAGATATGCCCGGCTCCGACGGGGTTGCCGTGGATTGTGGTACGGAAGGGATTGAACCAAGCGTGGAGTTCCAGTCCGCGGCGATGGGCCTCTGCGATGGCGAAGGCGAGGGGGTCGTACCCGGGGTTGACGCCGGGACCGCTCAGCCAGGAACTCCAGGGTTCGAGGGATGAGCGGTAGAGGGCATCCGCAGTGGGGCGGATCTGCAGGATGATGGCATTGAGACGGAGGCGGACGGCCGAGTTGAGGATAGAGAGCAGTTCTGATTGCTGGCGGGCAGCAGGGAGTCCGGCGGCCGAGGGCCAGTCGAGATTGTAAACCGTAGCGACCCAGGCGGCACGGAACTCGCGCGCAGGCTCCGCCGCGGTTTCGTGGACCTGCTGCCAGGCTCCCGCCACACTTGCCCCCAGGAGGAAGAGCCAACAACGCAAATGGAAAAGCAGAGAGCGCATCACTTGACCTCGTATGCGCGGTGTTAAAAGAGAGCCGGCCACACAGGGATGATCAGCGGCACGGTACCGAGGAGCAGGATGATGAGCGCCGCCGCTGTGAGGACCCCTGTGCAGATGGGAGAAAAGGTGACGGGTTGGTCTCCGTCCTGCGGCGTCTCCCAGTACATGGCCCGCATCACCTTGAAGTAGTAGTAGAACCCCGCTGCCGCGCACACCACCATCACCGGCAGCAGCCACGTGCCCAATTGATCCGGTCCCGTCATGGTGAACACCAGAGAACGGAAGGAGAGGAATTTGGCGAGGAAGCCGGCGGTGAGGGGGACACCGGCAAGGGAAGCCAGGGAGACGGAGATGAGGAACGAGGTGCGGGGGTGAGTATGCCCGAGACCGCGAAAGGCGGAGATTTCCTCATGACCGCGGCAGATGCGCAACTGCGAGACGACGTAGAAGAGCGCCAGGGTTGCTGCGGCGTAAGCGACGAGGTAGAAAAAGGTATTCGGGGTGACGCTGGAGCGCAGACCGATCGCAAAGACGAGGATGAAACCGGCGTGGCCGATAGAGGAGTAGCCGAGCAGGCGCTTCATGTTCTGCTGAGGGATGGCTCCGAGATTTCCGATCAGTAAGGTAGCGGCAGCGACGATGGCGAGGGTTTGCATCACGGGGTGCAGCAGGCCGCCCGAGATAGAGTGAATCTGCACCAGGGGAAGCACCACGAGAAGAAGCGCCAGGAAACCGCCTACCTTGGAGGCCACGGCGAGGAAGGCGGAGATGGGAGTCGGTGCGCCTTGATAGACATCCGGTATCCATGTGTGCATGGGAGCCGCGCCGATCTTAAAGAAGACCCCCATCGAGATAAAGGCCAGGGCCAGCAGGTAACCGGTGCAGAGGTAGGGGTTGGAGAGGGCGGCTAATTCAAAACGGGGGCTCAGAAGGAAGGACCCGGTGGAGCCGAAGAACCAGGCGGCGCCCATGACGAGGAACCCCGTGCTCACCGCGCCGAGGATGAGGTACTTGACGCCCGCCTCGATGGAGCCCTGATTGCGGCGGAAGTAGCCGGCCATGGCGTACGAGGAGAGGGTGATGAGCTCAAGACTCACGAAAAGCATGACGAGGTCACGAGCCTGCGAAATCGCGACGATGCCGGCGCATGCCAGGATGGGTAGCGCCGAGAATTCCGCCGCGCCGTCCTCTTGCGTGCCGCCCCCCACCGAGGCGTACACGACGGAGCGGTAGTCGTAGACCATGAGGAGGCAGACCATTGTCGCTGCGCAAGCGAGGATGCCGAAGAGCTGAGAGCCATCGGAGTTGACCATGCCGCAGGCGACAAGCAGAACTCCCGCCGCGCCGACTAGGGGGTAGATCTTCTTTGAGATGCGCGGGAGTAATACGTCAGCCATGAGGAGGACGAGTGCCAGCCCCACCAGGATAATGACCGGCGTGAATTGCCCCCACGTGTAGGGAGCGCAGATGAGATGTGACGTGCTCATGAATAAAGATGGGTAGAATAAATCAGACGAGGAGGAAGGGAGCTATACCGAAGAGGAGGAGAAGGACGGCCAGGAAGGAGGCGGAAATGATGTCTCCCCAGGAGAGGGATGTAGCCCGCTCGGCCGCCGGAGAGAGGTCGGCCTCGAAGATGCGTCGGATGGCGCGCAGCATGTAGATGGCGCTGATGACAAGACCCCACAGGGCGATGATCACCGTGACCTGGACGGGACCGAGCCCCCAGATGCAGAGGGAATCCGCCGCGCAACCGGTCGCGGCAGCTTGCGGCGACCAGTCGGCAAAACAGGAGAGGAAGATGGTGAACTCACCGGCGAAGTTAGCCAGCAGAGGCAAGCCGATGGAGGCCATACCCGCCAGACCGAAAAGGAAGCCGAGCAGGGGGAGTTTGCGAGCCAGCCCTCCCATGGCGGAGAGTTCGAGTGTGCGGGTTTGCGCTTCAATTTGCCCGTTGAGCAGGAAGAGCAGGGAGATGCTCAGACCGTGGGCGAGCATGAGGATGGAGGCTCCTTGAAGAGCGAGCGCGTTGGAAGTTCCGGAAACCACGTAGGCGGCAAAGGCGAGGAAGAGATACCCCATGTGCATGACGGAGGAGTTGCCGAGCATGTTATCGAGCCGCGATTGGGCGATAGTGACGTAGCCGACCCAGAGGATATTGCCGAGCAGCAGGACGAGCAGCACATTGATCCAATCGGCGAAGAGCGGTAAGCAAAGCGGCCCGAGCCCCCAGGCTATCGTAAAGAGCCCGTAGAGACCAAATTTTTTGAGCACGCCGGCGTGCAACATGGCGATGGGGGTGGGTGCACTCGCGTACGCCGGAGCAGCCCACGAGTGGAAGGGGAAGAGCGATACCAGCGTACCGAAGCCTACCAGGAGAAGTCCGGCTACCAGCGCAGCGGAGTGAGGGACCTGTCCGGCAAAGAGCCGCATGCTGCTGAAATGCCAGCAGTGCATTTCTGAGCAGAGCAACACCAACCCGGCCAGCAGCACCATGGAGGCGAGACCGAGGTAGATGGTGGCACGCCAGGCAATGGTGCGGCGTTCCCCGCGACCGTAGAAGCCGATCATGATGAAGGTGGGGATGAGAGCCAGCTCGTGAAAGGCGTAGAACGAGATCACGTGGTCCGAGAGGAAGGCTCCGGTGGCCCCGGCGGAAAGGAGGAGGGAGGAAATCGCCCAGCTCCGCTCAGCTTGAGGAGATGGGGCGCGCATGCCGAGGATGGCGGCGAAGGTGACCGTCACCGTGAGCAGGAGCATAATCCTGCTGAGCGGAAGCGCCAGGGTAAACTGCGATTGCAGCCCGCCGATCTCGCTGTAGCCGTCCATGCCATTTCCGTACATATACATGAGGATGGCGGTTACGCCGAGGATGAGGGTGAGCGAGGCGCTCAAAAGAGCCGTGGCGCGTCCGGGGGTGCGCAGGAAGCCGATGCACGCACTTGCGATAAGAGGGATGAGGATAAGCCAGATAAGCATGGTAGTAAAGGATCAGGTTAAAGCTTGATGGAGAAGGCGAGCAGGAAGATGAGCAGCAGGACGCCGATGCCTCCTACGATGGCGTACCCCCGCAATGACCCTCCCTGTATTTTGCCGAGCAATTTGCCTACCCACGCCGTAAGCAGACCGAGCCCCTGGCCGATGATGCGGCGCAGAATGCCATCGTCCACGCAGGTGATGATGTAGGAGCCCCATTTCTGCACCCCGTCCACCAGCACCTTATCGTAGAAGGCGTCGATATAAAGGCGGTTACGCAGGATGCGGGCGAGAGTGTAGTCGCCAAGCGGATCCCGGTGGGCCGACTTCCCGTAGATGAGCCAGGCGAGCCAGGCCCCGACCACGAGGGCAAGCAGGCCCGCAAAGAAGGGAACCCCGACCTCAACCCCCTCCGCATGGAATCCCGCGTAGGGTACCAGTTCATCCGCTATGAACCCATAGCCGGAGACAATGGCCAGCACGGACAGGACCAGCAGGGGGATAAGCATCGTGGAGCCGGCTTCGTGGGCGTGAGACGCGCCCTCGCTCTTCGCCTCGCCGCAGAAGGTAACGAGGCAGAGTCGCACCATGTAGAACGTGGTGAGGGCGGCGACGACGGCGCCGGTGACGAAGAGGGGCATGCTCGTTTGCCAAGCGGCATCCAGGATGGCCTCCTTGGAGAAGAAGCCGGAGAAACCCGGGAAGGCAATGAGGGCGCAGGTGCCCATAAGGAAGCAGAGGGAAGTGAGGGGCATCTTCTTGCGCAGTCCCCCGAGTTTCCAGATGTCCTGCTCGTGGTGGCAGCAGACGATGAGGGCGCCCGCCGCGAGGAAGAGAAGCGCCTTGAACCAAGCGTGCGTGTAGAGGTGGAACATGGCGGCTTCCCCGGCGAGCATGCCGGCCGCCATCACCATGTACCCGAGTTGTGAAAGAGTGGAGTAGGCCAGCACGCGCTTCAGGTCGTCCTGCTGGGTGGCCATGAGGGCCGCGAGGAGGGAGGTGAGCGCGCCCACGGCGGCGATGACGGAGCAGGCGGTGTCCGTGAACACGTCCGTGCCCATGCTTACCTGCAAACGCACCAGCATATAAACGCCCGCCGCTACCATCGTTGCTGCGTGGATGAGCGCCGAGACGGGGGTAGGACCTTCCATGGCATCCGGTAGCCACACGTGCAGCGGGAATTGGGCTGACTTGCCGATCGCGCCGCAGAAGAGACAGAGAATCATCGTGGTGAGCAGGGGACCGGAGGCGGCGATGGCGAGGTGTCCGGGCATGGCGTCAAAGCGCAGGGATCCGAAGACACCCAAGGCGAGCAGGATGCCGATGAGGAAGCCGAAATCTCCCACGCGGTTGGTGATGAAGGCTTTTTTCGCGGCGTCGGCGGCGCTTTCCTTCTCGTACCAGTGACCGATGAGCACGTAGGAGGAGAAGCCGACCATCTCCCACCCGATGAAGGTCATGATCAAACTGTCCGCCAAAACGATGGCGCTCATGCTGAACATGAAAATGCTCAGACCGGCGAAATAGCGGCTGTGGTTGGAGGAGTCGTCCTTCATGTAGCCGAGCGAAAAGATGTGCACCAGTGCCCCGATGCCGGTGACGACGAGCATCATCTTCATGGAGAGTGCATCCATGAGCAGGCCCACGTTGATCGCGCATCCCTCAATGGGAAGCCATGAGTACACGTCCGGCAGACCGGTCTGCAGTCCCGCTAGATAGGCCACGCAGAGGGCAAGGGTGGCGACCACGGACAGGATGGAAACCGTCGCCGCCGCGCGCGGAGACCGGAAAAGCAAGAGCCAATCGATAGCTGCTGCAAGCAGCGGCAACGCGAGGAAGAGCCAAGGGAGATTGTGCAACATGGTGGGTTAGTCTTTCAAGGTGTTCAGAGAGGAGCTCTCCACGCCGCGGCGGGCGCGGAACATGGCGACGATGAGGGCGAGACCGACCGCTACCTCCGCCGCCGCGATCGCCATGATGAAAAGGGCGAGCGTTTGCGCATCGTAGACGGGAACGCCCTCCAGCCCCTGGGCGCGTGAGAAGCCGACAAGAGATACATTGGCGGCAGTGAGCATGAGTTCAAGGCACATGAGCACAACCAGGACATTGCGGCGGATCATGGTGCCTGCAAAGCCGATGGCAAAGAGGATGCCCGAGAAGATGAGGTAATGAGATAACGGTGTCATAGCGGGGAGAAAGGGGATGAGGGGTTAATCACGGCGTAAACGACGACCGACGGATACGGCTCCCACGCACCCGGCAAGCAAGGCAAAGCCCAGGATGACCAGGGTGAGGTTGTAGTGGGAAAATAGATTTTGCCCGAGCAGTTTGGCATCCGCGCCGCGCTTGGCCGGGTCAAGCGTGGGCAGCGCGCCGCCGTACGGAGCCGGGGCGGAGATGCTCGCCTGCAGTTCGGAAGCCGAGGGGTCAGTCGACGCGGCAGCGGGGCAGAGTTCGCTGCACAGGCTCTCTGTGAAGGCATGCCAGGGACAGGAGCCCCCCACGGCGCCCGGGAGGCGGAGGGCGGCGCTGCTGATCATCCCGGCGAGCATACCGGCTACGAGGACACCGACGACACTGTGGCGAAGGAGCCCGGACGTGTGGTCTTCACTCTTCACATCGAGCATCATGATAATGAAGAGGAAGAGCACGAGGATGGCGCCGGCATAGACGATGATTTGGGTGATGCCGAGGAATGCGGCGCCCATGTTAAAGAAGATGGCTGCCACGAAGCCGAAGCACAGAGCCAAACTGAGCGCGCTTGACACCGGGTTGCGCAGGACGATGACCCCGATGGCGCTCACCAAAGCAGCCAGCGCGAAGAGATAGAACAGGAGAGCGGATATGGCCGGATTCATAAGAAAAAATTATTTATACTGATTCCATTTGTTGATGAGCCCCTTGCGGATACCGCCGAGGCGATAGAGCTGTTCCTTGTTGCGGACAGCCTGCTTGCGGTCCGTGAGGGTGATGAGGTATTGCTGACTCAGGAAGATCGCTTGCTCCGGGCAAACTTCCTGGCACATGCCGCAGTAGATGCAGCGCAACATATCGATCTCGAATTCCGCCGGTGCCTTCTCTTGCTTGGCAGCGGTAGCCCCGGGAGCCACGCTGCCCGGAACGACGCGAATAGCTCGCGCCGGACATATGAACTCGCAGAGCTGGCAGGATACGCAGCGTTCACGTCCATCCTCGCCTCGCACAAGAGAAGGCGCCCCGCGGTAGTACGAGGGCAAGTGGGAGTCCCAGCGTTGCTCCGGGAACGGCATGCAGGCGCCGACCCCTGCGCCGTTGAAGTCTTTTTTGGAGCGGCTTTTCCCGAGCAGCGAGAGGACGAGGTGCTTCAAGGTGATACCGAGCCCTTTCACGAGCTCTACGACATAGATACGGTCCAGGATGCTGAACTTCGGTCGCTTGACAGGTATGTAGGCCATGGTCGGTTTAATGGATGAAGTACATGATGACGGCGGTAAGGGCGATGTTGAGCACAGCGAGCTCGACAAAGACGAGCCAGCAGAGTTTCATCACCTGATCCCAACGGAAGCGCGGCAGTGTCCAGCGTACCCACACGAAGAAAAAGATGAAAGCGAGCAGCTTGAACAGAAAGATCACCAGCTGGCACAGCACGGCCAACCACTCGTTGTAGCTCGCCAATGCCTCGTCGATGCCGAACCCTATCGACCAGCCGCCCAGGAAGAGCGTGACGACAAGGGCGGAGCCGATAACCATGGCGGCGTATTCGCCCATGAAGAAGGAGGCAAACTTCATGGATGAGTATTCCGTGTGGTATCCGCCGACCAGGTCCGTTTCGCATTCCGCCATGTCGAAGGGCGTGCGGTTCGCCTCGGCAAAGATGCAGGTAGCGAACATGATGAAGCTGATGAGCATGGGGACGCAGAGAATCCAGCGCTGCACGGAAAGTCCCTCTCCCCAGAAGGGAAGCAGAGTCCAGCCGTTCTGCGCCTGGCTCTGCACGATCTCCTGCAGATTCAGCGTGCCGAACATCATGAGCAGGGGAATCACGGACAGCCCCATGGCAACCTCGTAGGAGATGAGCTGCGCCGTAGCGCGCAAACCTCCCAGGAAGGGATATTTGGAGTTGGATGACCACCCCGCCAGAGTGAGTCCGTACACCGACAGCCCGGAAACGGCAAAGACCCATAACGGACCGATGTTGAGATTGGCCACGCACATATTGATCTCGCCGAAAGGCGTCTGAACCCACGAGGCGAAAGGAATGACGGCGGCGGAGACCAAGGGAGGTCCCAGCACGAGCATCGGCGCCAGGATGAAGTAGAGTTTGCGCACGTAGGAGGGCGTGATCTCCTGCTTGAGGAAGAGCTTGCCGCCGTCCAGACAGGGCTGCATGAGCCCGAAGGTAGGAACTTCACGGTCGAGACGCAGCCAGCGGCAGAGGCGCGCGATGAGACCGTCCGGCGGACAACCCAGGTAGAGCAGGAGTTTTTTCAGCGGTTGCTCTTCCTTGCTGCCGAACCTCCGGAACAGGAAAAGCGGCAGCCCCGCGCGGTTCGGTCCCGGTCGGTCCTGAATCCACCCGGCAACTCGTCGCTCAATCCAAACGGAAAGTACGACAAAGGCCAGAATGACAGCAAAGACGAGCACGAGTTTGGCGATGGTCGTGAGTAAGTAGAACCACGTCGGGTTGCTCAGCACATCGCTGCACCATTTCAAGATTGTGTCCATGTTGGGTTCGTTGGATAGAAGGGGTTATTTTTTTGCTTGTTCGCGCTCGAGCAGGGGGATGGAAACGCCGGTGTCGATGATTTGCAGGCCGGTGTTGCCGACGGCTGCCCAGGTTACTCCCTTGAACTCCGGGATCTGGGAGGCGATCTCCTCGAGGATTTCCATGGGGCTGTCAGCGCGAGCTGTCAGCAGGGACATGTCACCGCCGCATTCCTTGAGCAGGGAACGCAGGATTTCCCAGTCGGCGCGCGATTCGCCGAGTGGTTCGATAGCCCGATTGAGTCGTTGAAGACGTCCCGTTACATTCACCATGCTCCCGTACTTCTCGGCGAACGTAACCCCGGGCAGAACAACGTCCGCGGCGCGTGTGGTCGCGCTCTGCGTGTGGTCGATCACGAGCAGGTAATCGAGCTTGGCGAGGTGATCGGCGGGAATGACTGCTTCCCGGGTGACGTCTTCGCCGAGGACGATGAGATAGCGGATCTTGCCGAGTTTGATGCCGCGGCGGATGTCGTCCAGCGAACTGCCGTCTTTGCCGAGGATGAGGCGGGCTCCCGTGGTGTTGGGGTTGCGGTCGGCGCTGATGAGCATGCCGTCTGATTCGCCGTTACGCGGCACGATGTCGATCTGGACGATGCCGAGGAGCTGGGCGATGTTGCCGGCGAGATAGAGCTCTTCGTTGGTGAGGCGCGCGGAGGCGATGATGGCCGTTTGCTTGGGGTTGCAGCGCCGCAGCTGTTCCGCCACGCTGCTCATCAGCGGTTTCCAGGCGCCGGGGCGTTGCTCGGCATCGGCGTCGGTGCGTACGAGCGGGGTAAGGATACGCTGCTCGGAGTTGATGTATGTGTAATTGAGTCGGTGGCTATCCGGCATCCAGCAGCTGTTGACGGCATCATTTTGCCGCGGCGTGATGCGGTAAACCTGTTGCTCGCGCGACCAGACGAAGATATTAGTGCCGGTTCCGCAATTGACGTCAATGGTCGGTGTGCTCTTGAGGAACCAGACGCGCATTCTGAAGCGGAAATCCTTGCTGGTCATGGCGCCGACGGGACAGATGTCCACCACGTTCATCGAGTAGTTGCTGTCCAGCGTTTTGCCGGGGAAGCAGGCAATGGCGTTGCGCCCGCCGCGTCCCACCACACCGAGAATTTCCTCCCCGACGATTTCCTTCATGAAGCGCACGCAGCGGCGGCAGAGCACGCAGCGCTCCTGGTCCAGATTCACGCGCGGGCCGATGGAAAGATTTTTGCCCTTTTTGATTTTGGCCTCGGTAAAACGATGCACCGGCTGGCCGTAGTCGGCCGTATATTCCTGCAATTTGCACTCGCCTGCCTGGTCGCAGATGGGGCAGTCCAACGGGTGATTCGTGAGCAGGAACTCGAGGACGGCGCGGCGTGCATCCCGGCATACGGGTCCATCCGTGCGGATCCCCATATTCTCCGCCACGGTGTTGGCGCAGGCAACGACGGCGCGGGGCATCCATTGGATCGTTTGGTAACCATCGTCGTTGTAAGTGGGCGTAGCGCCGGGAGCGAGACGCGGCGGCATACCTTGTTCCACGAGGCACATGCGGCAGGAGCCTGCCACGCTCAGTTTGGGGTGGTAGCAGAAGCAAGGCACATGAACGCCCACGCTGTTGCAGGCGTCAGCGATGCGGGTTCCTTTGGGGAAGCGGTACCACTTGCCGTTGATTTGCACGTTCACCTTGCCTTCGGCAGCGGCGGCGTCCTTGGGTAGTTGTTCCTGTTGTGAACTCATGCTCGATTGGAAGGAAGAGGGTTAATGTTCGCGGGTGAGGTACTTGCGCGCCTCAGCCGTCTCCGGGTTGTGCGGTTTCAACGCGTTGATGGGCTTTGTCTTCGCTAAAAATTCAGCGCGGAACTTCGTCGTGAAGGCCTGCACCGGCCATGCGCAAGCCTCGCCGAAGGCGCATACCGTCCGTCCGCAGATGTTGTCGGCCACGCTCTTGAGCAGATCGACGTCTTCCGGCGCGGCCTTGCCGGCGCAGATGCGCTCACTGAGCTTGAGCATCCAGGGATTGCCCTCGCGGCAGGGGGTGCATTGCCCGCAGGATTCCCATGCGAAGAAGCGGTTGAGGTTGCGCAGCATTTCCGGCATGCTGCGGCTGTCGTCCATCACAATCACGCCGCCGGAGCCGCTCATGGAGCCGTGCTGCGCGATGCTGTCCAGGTCCATCGGTACGTCAAAGATACTCATTTTACGCACGCTGCCGTCGGGGTTGCGTCCCTTGAGCACCTCGGTGCAGCTCATGACCTTTGCACTGGCGCCGCCGGGGATGATGGCCTTGAACGTGCGTCCCTCCTTCGGACCGCCGCAGAGGTCGTAGAGGAGCTCGCCGTACGTGATGGAGCCGGAGATGATCTCGTAGTAGCCCGGACGTTTCACGTCGCCGGAAACGCCGATGATACGGGTGCCGGGGCTGCGTTGCGCCCCATCCGCCGCATAGGCTTCTCCGCCGCGCATGATGACTTGGCGGACCTGGCAGAGGGATTCGACGTTGTTGACGATGGTGGGGCAGCCGTAGAGACCGATGGCAGCGGGGAAGAAGGGGGGCTTGATGCGCGGGTAGGGGCGTACTCCTTCGATGGAGTTGATGAGGCCGGTTTCTTCGCCGCAGATGTAGGCGCCGGCTCCGCGGTGCAAAATGATGCGCAGGTCGTACCCGCTGCCCAGGATGTTTTTTCCGAGGAAGTTGTGTTTCTCAGCGTCGGCCAGCGCCTTGAGCATGATCTTTGCTGCTTCCGGAAACTCCTCGCGCATGTAGATGATGGCGTAGTGAGCCTGCACGGCGTAGCAGGCGATGATCATCCCCTCCAGCAGCTGGTGCGGGTCCTGGTGGACGATGAAGCGGTCCTTGAAGGTGCCGGGCTCGGATTCGTCGCAGTTGCAGATGAGATAGACGGGCTTGGTGTTGCCCTTGGGGATAAAGGTCCATTTCACGCCGGTGGGGAAACCGGCGCCGCCGCGTCCGCGCAGCCCGCTTTTCTTCACCTCGTCGATGATGGCGGCGGGTTCCATCTTGATGGCTTTTTTCAAGACGTCGTAGCCGCCGTCTTTGAGGAAGCAGTCGATGTCGGGGGTATAGCCGACGCGGTCGATGTTGCGGAAGATGCGGCGGGTTTCGCGTGGGTGGGGTTCGCGGCCTGGTTTGTATGGGATGTCACTCATGATGGTTGCTCCTTCCTGTCATCAAGCTTTAGCGGCGTAGTCGGCCAGCAGTTGGTCCACTTTTTCCTTGTTCATCCGGGAGTGGAGGGTATCGTTGACCATGATGTTGGGACCGAAGCCGCAGTTGGCGAGACATTCTACCGGTTCAACGCTCCACAAGCCATCCGCGCTCACCCCCATGGGCTCCGCTCCATCCAGCTCTGCCGGGTCGATTCCCACCTTTTCGCAAATGTAGCGGAGCAGCTCCTCGCCGCCGGAGAGCGAGCAGGCAATGGTCCGGCAGACGCGGATGTGCCACTTACCCGGACACCGGGTATGGATGCCGGGGTAGAACGAGACGATGCCGGCCACGTGGATTTCCGTGCTCTTGCACTGTTCGGCGATCCATGGCAGGCTCTCCGGGCAGATGTAGCCGAATTTTTCCTGGAGCAGGTGAATGATGGGGAGCACGGCGGATTGCTCCTTGCCCTCCGGGTACATGTTCACGAGCCGTTGAGCTTCTTTTTCAAGCTCGGCTGTCGGCTTGAAGGGGGGGTAGTATTTTTCTCCGGGAGAGGGGCGCTTTGCCGTAAGGGCGCTGATGGCATCTGTTGGCTCTGTCATGTGTTTCTCAGGTTGTAGCTTTGGTTGCTTAGCGGTCGCATTCGCCCTGCACGAAATCGAAGGACCCCAGGATGGCGCCGATGTCGCTGATGAGGTGGCCGGGCAGGAGCTCCGGTAAGACGGAGAGGGTGCAGAAGGAGGGGCTGCGCATCTTGAGTCGGTTCGGCAAGCCTCCCCCTAACGAATCCAGGAAAAAGCCCAGCTCGCCCTTCGGGTTCTCCGCCGCGAAGAAGACTTGTCCTACCGGGGCGTTGACGCATTGCGTGCTCACGATAAACTGGCGGATGAGCTCCTCCATCCCTTGCAGCGCTTCTTCTTTAGGCGGAAGGACTCCCCATTGATTTTGCACGCAAATGGGGCCGCTCGGCATGGTGTCGCATACCTGGCGGATGATGCGGACCGATTGCAGGATTTCCTCCAAGCGGAGTTGGAAGCGGGCGTAGCAGTCGCCCTCCTGCGCTACGGGCACGTCAAACTCGTACTTCTCGTAACCGAGATAGGGGTTGGTCTTGCGCAAGTCGCGCTTCACCCCGCTGGCGCGCAAGTTGGGACCGGTCATGCCGTTCTGCAAGGCCATCTCGCGCGTCATGACGCCCACCCCGACGAGGCGGTCGATAAAGACCTTGTTGTGCAGCAGAAGGCGCTTTAATTCATCCACTGTCTTTTCCGCCGAGTCACAGAAGGCCAGGACCTCCTTTTCAAAACCCTTGGGCAAGTCGCGCGTCATGCCGCCGATGCGCGTGTAGCTGGAGGTAAAGCGCGCGCCGCATATTTTCTCGTAAAAGTTGTGAACCTTTTCCTTCTCCTCGTAGCAGTACAGGAAGACCGTCATTGCCCCGGTGTCCATCGCGTACACCCCCAGTCCCAGGAAATAGGAGGAGATGCGCGAAAGCTCTGCACAGAGCACGCGTATCGCCTGCCCCCTCTCCGGCAGTTCCCAGCCCAGCAGCTTCTCCACGGCGCAGGCGTATGCAATGTTGTTGCTCATGGGGGCGAGGTAATCGAAGCGATCCGTGTAGGCGACAAATTGGTTGTAGTGGCAATTCTCAGCTATTTTTTCCATCCCGCGGTGCAGATACCCTATCACCGGGTCGCACGACACGATCTCCTCACCATCGACAACGAGTTTGAGACGCAGCACACCGTGCGTGGCCGGGTGCGATGGCCCCATATTGAGTGTCATGAGCTCATGCGGCATGTCCGCATCATCTCTCAGGTAATCCAATCCGGCTTCCGTCGCTACCGGCATATCTATCGTCTTGGTCGTCTTCATGGTCTCTCCTGCGCCTCATTCCCCCCGCGCCCGCGCGGGCGCCTTCTATTTAAGCCCCTATACCCTTAAATTTCAAGCCTAAAATCGCACACGTGTCCCAATAAAATCCTCACCGCGCGCAGCGCGCGAATTCTCCACATCGTAAATCGTATGTCGTCAATCGTAAATAGGCGCTGGAGGCGCCTCCGCCCTGCGGGCAAAAGCTGCGCTTTTGTCCAATTCCTCTTCCGAGCCCGCTTCGCGTGCGCTATGCGCGGGGGAGGCCGGTTAGCCCCAAGCGGCACGCTTTTGCCCCGATGAAGTAAGGAGTCGCTCGAGGCGAGTCCGAGGCACGCCCCGATGGGTTCGCTTCCCGGTATTAGGCAATGAGGAGGAGACGGACAGGGGAGAAAAGGAGGGCGTGGAGTTCTGTGGCGATGCGATTGGCGACCTCCGGGGAGACAGCCTCCTCTGCGGCGTAAAACGTGTAGGCGAGGTTGTAGGAGGAGAGATTGTCGCCGCCCGCTCGGATGTCGTCTTTGGACGAGTCGCCGCGCACAACGAAGGCGAAGTCCGGTCGGTTGTCGGTGTGGAGAACATCAGCTACGCGAGCGCGGGCGGTGTGCGTGTCGCAGACCACGATACGGGGGTGAAAGTCGGGGGGAGGGGGCATTTTCCCGATTTCCTTAGCGAGGCGGTAGATGGATTTGGCGGCGGCATCCGAGACGGCGGTGATTTTTTCGCCGTCGTGCTCGAAAAGCAGGAGATCAACGGTTTCTCTTTTCCATTCCGGAGCTGAGAGACAAGCCTTGACGACGGCCCGCACGATATAGTCAAAGAGAGAATAACGTTCCTCCAGGAGCTTCTCGCACTGCACGGCGATAGGAAGGCTGATTTGCGCCAACGCGTCCATGTCAACCGTGTCATCGTACACGAAGTAGCCCTCCTTCGGCTCGCGCGTGGGGTGCGACTCCCGGAGGGCGAGGGTGGTCCCGGTGCGGTTGAGCGCGGAGTCGGCGGCAGCCAGGTCCGCCGCCACGATGCGCCCGCGCGGACCCGAGCCATGCAGCTGCGTGGGATCAATGCCGCGTGCAGCGCAGATCTTCTTTGCGAGCGGGGAGATGAGCATGGCGAGTAGGAAAAAGCGGCGGAGGGCGCAGAGCCTTAGGCTTCGTAGCGTACAGTGCCATCCATGTAGGTCTTGAGCACCTCGAACTCGTCATCCAGCAGGACGAGATCGGCCGTGTAGCCCGGAGCTATCTTACCCAAATTGGGCAAACCAAGGCTGAGCGCTTGGTTGAGGGAGGTAGCTTTGACAAGTTGGGAGAGGGGTTGTCCGGTGATGCGGTGTACATTGCGCAGACCCTTGGCGTAGCGAAGGGTCGAGCCGGCGAGGTTGCCGCTCTCCAACCGCGCTACCCCATTTTTCACGATGATGGGCAGACCGCCAAGCTGACCGGGACCATCCGGCATCCATGAGCACGCCAGCGAATCCGTGATCATGATCATCTGGTCGATGGGCTTGAGAGAGAAGGTGAGATTGAGCATGTCGGCGCAGAGGTGGATCGTGTCGCAGATGATTTCGATGCGGATATCGGGGTCGAGCATCCCGGAGCCGACGAGTCCGATTTCGCGGTGATGCTGCGGGCTCATTTGGTTGCAGAAGTGGGTGAGGCGGCGCAGCCCCGCGGCCTTGGCCTTCATAAAGTCGGCGTGGGTGGCGGCGGAGTGACCGGCGGAGCACGTGATCCCCTCTGCCGTAGCCTGAGCGATGAAGTCGATTGCTCCGGGCATTTCCGGCGCAAGGGTTATATTGAGCACCGGATAGATGGCGTGCAGCATCATGAGCTCCTCAATATCCGCCGGCCGCACAAAGGCGGGGTTCTGCGCGCCGCACTGCTTGGGGTTGATGTAGGGACCCTCAAGGTGGACGCCCGGCGTCTTGGAACCGTTGGGAGAAGCGGCGTACTCTTTGACACAGCGACAGACATCGGCCAAGGTATTGGTGCCGAGGGTGAGGGTGGTGGGGAGCCAGGTGGTGACACCTTCCTTCAGTTTGCAGTCCGCGATCGTGCGGATGCTTTCCACCTTGCAGTCGCAGGTGTCGCATCCCCCCGCGCCGTGAGAATGAATGTCGATAAAGCCCGGCATGAGCATATGACCGCCGGCGTCGTGTGTCACATCCGCTTCAGCTGTTTCGCCCGGTTGAAGGACGGCAATGACCTTGGAGTCGTCCAGCAGCACACTGCCGCCTGTTATGTCAATGCCCGGAGAGATGATATGAGCGTTTTTGATGAGAGTTTTCATGAGTTTGAGAGAAAGGGGTGTCTCCTATTGCTCTTTCATCTTACGCGCTCCTCCTCTCACTTTCAAGTAAAATCTCCGACAGATTTTCGCGGCATCGCGTTGCCTCAAAAAGTGACGAGTTTTATCAGACGCATATCACTCAAAATGAGTAAACAAGCATGAATAGAGTTACCCTCTGCGGGTTGTGATTCGACTGTTGGGCAGCATGAAAACGCTGAGCAGCTACGTGGAAACGAAAGGCTGACTCCTCCTCACTCCTTCGCGCCGTGCTCTTGGAGGAGTTGGATGATGTTATTCCCCAGCTTTTGCTCTTTTGCAAGCTGCAAGATGGATTTGCCGTCTTTGTTCTTGTGGTTTAAGTCAACTCCGGCTTCAACAAAAGCGGGCAGCACGCCGGCGATCCTCCATTCTTCTTTTGCAGAGGAAATATAGTTGCCGAGGAGGGAGTTATCGTTTTCGTCCGTCTCATTCGGATTCTCGCCTGTTTTGAAAAATGCGCGAAGGGCTTCGGTGTTGCAGCTTCCGTCGTCACTGTGGTCTTTTTTTGCCCACGCCATCAGCTCCGGTTTGTAACCGTGCTTCTTGAGGATTTGGATAATATCGACGTAATCCTCGTAGAGTCTGGCGGATTTTCCACCATGACCGCACTTCATCTTATCACCGAGGAGGAGGTCGGTCATGTCCTTGGGGATGCGGGCGCCGAGCTTCAGCAGCGGCTCGATTTTCTCCGGATCCACAACCCGGAGTTCACCGGGGTCGATTCCCTTTTCCTTGAGCAGCTTCACGACCCCCACCGCGCCGCCTTCCATAGCGAGACTCATGGCGGAGTCCTTGGAGTCCTCTTCCTCTACGCACACGGTCGGATCCACTCCGGCGTCCAGCAGCCGCTTGGCAATCTTGCCGCCCCAAATACCGTTGATCATGAGGGTGGTTTCCCCGCTTTCACTTTTTGCCAATGGGTCGGCGCCGGCGTCGAGCAGCATGAGAGCCAGCTTCTCCCGTCCGGCGGGGGATATCTCCGGTCTCAGCCATTCCTGAGCGAGGATGTCCTTGGGTACGTCCGCTCCCGCCTTGATCAACAGCTCCACCATGTGCAGGATGTCCGCCTCGATTTTCCCACTGACGCGGTGAATGTAATCTTCGTCAAAACCTGCTCCAAGTCCGCCGCAAGCGGCATAATAGATGACGCCATTCCCCGCAGAATCTTTGGCGTGCACATCGGCTCCGGCATCCAGCAGCCGTTTCACGATCTCGGTGCGATGTGTAGCATTTTCCTCCCCCCTTGCGGAATTAGCGGCTGCCATCAGCGGAGTCATGCCGTAGGGTTCTTTTTGATCGTCTTTTACCTTTTTGCCCGGTGCGTTGGGGTTAGCTCCGTGGGCGAGGAGCAGTTTCACATCCGTAAGGTTAACCTCGTCTGCCGCTCGATGAAGAAGCGTTGCATTAACTTGGTATGGCAGCGTTGTGCTGTAGGATGAACTCACTTCCACAGGCAATGTGTTCACATCAGCCTTGGCTCCGGCATCAATGAGAGCGAGGATAAAGCTCGCGCTTGCCTGCTCCGTCGCCTTTTCCAGAATTTTGTCCGGGTCTTGGATGGTCGCTCCCGCCTTGAGGAGTGTTCGCAGCATGGCCCCGTCGCCCTTTTTGATGACCGCCTCCATGAGTCTTTCGTCCTTGGCATCCAGTCCGGCGTCCAGCAGAGCTTGCAGCATTTTTGCATCGGGGAGGGAAGAAAATAATTCCTGGTTTTGGAGCAGAGACGAATCTTGTTTCAGGAGCGCGAGTACGGTTGCTTTTTGCTTCAGTTGAAGCGCGAGCCTCATCTGCAGCCCGGGGTCGACAACATCCACTTTTTTCCCGAGCGCGCGGAGGAGTTGCAGCAGTTCCGCGTTCGCCTTGGAGAGGTCCTCCGGGAGAACGAACTTTCGTGCGCCGATGCGGTAAAGCAGGGCAAGTTCCATTGGTTCCCTCATACCCCAACCCACCCCCCATTCCTCATTTTTCAGCTTGCTGAGATCCTCTGCTTTTGCCCCACGCAGCGGAAGAATCGCATCCACTTTTGAGTAAAAGATATCTTCGCCCGGAGTAATGCCCCGATATGTATACATGTCACGCGCTTCCTGGCGGCTCAGCGGCTGCTTTTCCTTCTCGAGCGCCGTCAGGAATTCGCGCAGATCTCCGTGAGCCACGCTGCCCGCCGTCTTGCCCTTCTTGCTTTTGATGGAGGCATCGGCTCCCTTCGCTACGAGCCAGCATACAGCGAGACGATTACCCTGCGCGGCGGCGTGCATGAGGGCGGTCTGCCCGTGCTTGTCCACGGCGTTGACATCTCCGCCCTTTTCAATCGCCTTGAGCTTTTGGAGCAGGGAGGCGACCTTCTTCTGCTCCTTGCTGAGCTTGGCGTCCTTTGCCTGCTTCCCCGTGCCCGCCGGGAAGAGGAGTTCCACCCCTTGCTGAGGCAGATTCGGCGCCGCGTCCTTTTCCTGACCGCTCGCCATGCCTAAACCCATCAGCACGGCAGCGAGCAAACATGCGATAAAGCGCTCACATGAAGCTAATAACAAAACGGGGGGGGGGTGACGGCGGGTGGTAGTTCCTCAACATGGGTAACACATTTGTATCACAACATGGGTTACACTTCTGTTTGATACTTGTATCATAACTTGATGTCTTCTTCAAGTGCATATATCGATTTCTCTAAACTCATTAATCTCTGCTTTTTGTTTCCTCTAAACTGGTGCCCATTTTTCGACACATTGGAAGCTTATTTAAGCCCCCTCTTTTGTGTACATCAGGCGTGTAGCTT
>CANQSY010000007.1 GCA_947626635.1 uncultured Akkermansia sp. | reverse complement strand
ATAATTTAAATAATTTATTGATGCTAAATTCCATACGTCCAATTCTGCCCCCAGGTTTTCAAATGCGTTTGCCCTGGGTCGTGGGGAGTGTGGCTTGACAAAGTGAGGAGCGAGCCTTACAATAGGGGCTCATTCCGAACACTGATAGAACTATGTCAAAGATCCTATCATTCAAGAGGAATAAAGACCAAGGGAAGAAGGGAGCGTGGCTCAGTGGGCGGCAGAAGATGCTGCTGATGGGAGTGATGGGTGTGATCGTTCTGTGCTATTTGGTAACGAACTCTGTACAGGATATGACAGAGGGGGCGTACCGGATGGCGTGGCTTGTCCTGATAGGGGTAGCGCTGGCCATCGTGTACAGTGTGAATCACAACAAGCGTGAGATGAACATGGTGCGGTGGATGCTCATCATTTTGCTTGTGATAGCGCAGATCGCGGTGAATCACTGTTTTTTCCTGCTGCGCAGTGTCCTGCCGGTCCACATCACTTTGGGACAGATGCTGCTGGGGTTGCCGTACGCCTTTGCGCCGGGCATGACAGCGGTGATGATCGGTCGTGAACAGGGAGTATTTGTCGCACTGTGTACGGCTCTGTTTGGCATGGCGCTTATGCCGGCGGATTGTCCCGGCATCATCTTGGGAGATTACCTGGTCATCAGCCTCCTGGCCGGACTCATCACTGCCCAGATTGACAGTCGGGTCCACAAGCGAGACAGGATTCTTTATGCCGGCTTTGCGACGGGCGTAACGGTCTTTGTTGCCGCCGTAGCTCTTGGGTGTTTTCGCGAGAATGGGTTGGAGACTCTTCGCGGGGGATTTAACATGGCGGGCTTTGCGGTGGAGTTTGTCGCGACTGTATTCATCAATTTCCTTGTGAGCGTGGTGATTGGCGGGGTGATGCCGATGCTCGAGAAAGTCTTTAATCTATCGACGTACATCAGATGGTTGGAGTGGGCGGACATCAACCAGCCTGTGCTCAAGCAGCTTCAGTTGAATGCGCCCGGTACCTTCCACCACAGCTTGTCGGTGCAGCGCCTCGCAGAGGCAGCGGCTGAGGCCATCGGCGCGGATGTCACCCGCGCCGGCGTTTGCGGTCTTTACCACGACATCGGCAAGCTGGAAAATCCCGAGTACTTCACGGAAAACATGCCCGACCAGGCCAAATCAAAGCACGATGCACTCACGGCGAAAGAAAGCGCCAAAATCATCATTGGCCACGTGCAGCGCGGTGTTGAAATTGCCCGCAAAAACAACCTCAATATACGCATCATCAACGTCATTCGCGAACACCACGGTAAACTCCTCACTTACTTCTTCTATCGCAAAGCGATGGATCACTATAAGGAGCAAAAGGCTAAATTCGACCAAGGGCTCATCGACACATGCCCTGAAGATGTCAATAAGAATGACTTCAGCTATGAGGGCCCCATCCCGCAAACACGTGAGTCCGGCATCGTGAGTATGGCGGATGCTGTTGAGAGCGCAACCCGGTCTCTCTCCCATCCCACCGAGGATCAGATACGTGACTTGGTGGAGAAAATCTTTCGGGAACGCATTTTGGACGGACATCTTCAGGATTGCCAGATCACACTGGGGGACATAGCAAAGATGAAGGATTCTTTCCTCACGACGCTGAGTAAGATGAATCATAATCGTATCGCTTACCCGGATCCTGAGCCCGAACCCGAGGAAGTTGTCCCCTCGGAGAAAGCTCGCGAGGCGGCGGCGGAGAAGGCTGCGGATGCGAAGGACAAGAAGGAGGAGGAATGATTCAGCATATACGCAGTCTGAGTATGCTGCTGGCCTTTGTCGTGGGGGCTTGCTTCCATCGCGAGATAGCTCCCTTCGTCTGGTGGCTGCCTATCGGCATAGCCATTATGCTCAGCATTACCTTTATCGGGTTGGATGTCAAGAAGCTCAAACCGAGGCGCATGCATTTGTGGCTCATTTTGGCGATTCAGCTAACGGGTATCGGCTTTTGGCTGCCGGTGTCATGGGCGGGATATCCCATCTTGGCGGAGTCGTTGTACTACTGCGCGGCAGCGCCCATCGCCTCAGCGATACCTATCATTGTGGCCTTATTGAGGGGGGATGTCGAGTTCTGTACGACGGCGATGATTATCAGTCAGGTTGTCTTTGCCGTGGTAACGCCGTTTGTGTTGCCGCTCGTGGTGCATGGTGGGGAGATGAGTTATGGGGAGGTATGTTATCTTGTGGCGCAGCAGATATTCATGGTACTTTGCATCCCGGCGCTCGTGTCTGCGTTGTTGCGTTGGGTGTACCCGGCGTGCCGTGGGTGGGCGCCCAAGCTTCGGGACGTTTCGCTGGGCATTTGGGTGCTGAACCTTCTCGTCGTTTCCAGCAGTGGGGTGCAAAAGATTGTGGACCGCGGGTATGAGTTTCATGATATGTGGCCCATGATGCTGGGGGCAGCCGTTATCTGCGCCTTCGGGTTCATTGCCGGTTATCGGCTGGGCTACCCGGATCTCAAACGCGAATGCTCACAAGGTCTTGGACAGAAAAATACCGTGCTCACCCTCTACATCGCCAATCAACCTTATGCGTCGCCTCTCGCATACATCGGACCCGTGTGCTACGTGTTCTGCCATAATTTTGCCAACGCGGTTCAACTGGCGTTAGCCACCCGGGAGGAGCAACTCGCCTCTCGCCGGGCTAGCGAACAACCTTCGGAAAAATCCGGGCCAACTGGGGTTTGAGCAGCGTGTAGAGCTCCGCACACTCCTGGTCCGAGAGCGTAAAGTCATCCATAAGCACCCGCTCCCCCAGGATTCTGCCGCCCAGTGATTGACCATTCTGAGCGTACAAGTAAAAGATGTAGGGGGAGTCGTCCTTGCGGTTTCCCTGCGTTTCTGAACGGTAGAATTCTTCGCCTACCTCGCGGACTTTATCCACGTTGAGAATTTCTCGTACACGCGCCGCCTGCTCGGCAGTCAGCTTGTACACCTCCCGCTTCGAAAGAAGCCAGCCCGGAATGCGCGGCGTAATCGCAAGCTGCGGGGACGCCAAGGCCTCTCGTACACCGTGCTCGCTCACCGACCCATACGGTGTGGAACACATCACGAGCATGATGCCAACAGCCGTTGCACACGCCAACATAAGGATTGTCCCCTTCATAACAAACCTTATTCTACTCTAGCATTTGTCGGTTGACAAATAAAAATTTCAGAAAGTTTGATTGTCGTTACACGTCATTTTCAAGAACCATTCAGTCCATCATGATAGAGACGGAACTTCCGGACGGAAAACGCGAAGAAGACACAGACGCCACGAGCTCCCCCTTGCGATAAAGCGACATCCTGAACCGAGCGAGAATGTCGCCGCAGTCAGAAGAACGTTGATTCATTACGCCTTTTTCTCCGGGGAGGCGTCACCCTTGGGGAACCAAACAGAGTTGTCGTTGGTCACGAGAATAAAGCCCTGTTCCATGAGCCAGATCATGTCAGCCGTATAGGGAGCGTACGCATCGGCTGCCGCTTGCTTGGAAGCCTCATCAGTGCCGGCCGGTACGCCGGAGAGTTCAGCAAACATGGCATCCGCTTTCTTACCGGAGTTCTCCTGACTCCACTTCAGAATAGCAGCCATGCGATCTGCCAGCACTGTCTCAGCCGGAACGGCACGAATGCGGTTGGGTCCGGTGTAGTGGTGACCGTGCCATTTGTAGATAGGCATGTGATGCCGTGCGAGACCGTGGCAGAGGTTGGGGATAAGGATTTGGGGGTTGCGGCGGTGCTTGCCGGAAAGGATAGAGAGGTGCGCGGCGAGTCCCGGAGAGAGGCGAGAAGGAGGTGTTGCTCCGTTGATAAACACCTTCTCCACCACTTCGTAGACTTGCGAATAATGGTGATCACGGAAGTCCTGCTCGACCTCCTTCATATCGGAGAGGACTTTTTGACGATCCTCTTCGCGAGTGGGGTGCCAGACCGTGCGAGTGGACGCGTCCTGCAGCCACTGCTGGACGGCGGTTTCATCCTTGTTGACGTTGATGGCCGCGCGGAAGGCGCTCATGGGCATCGAAGAGTATTTCTCCTTGTAGAGCTGAGTAATGGTGGGCTGGTAGCCATGCCAGTTGACGGGTCCGATGACCTCTCCGCCGAGCGAGCAGACGGCGATGGCAGTGAATGTACCTTTAGGCGGCTCCACCTGCACTTGCTCAGTCGAATAAAATTCACTCAACCACGGGGCCCGGTGGATGTAGGCGAGGGCCTCGGCTTCAGTAAGCCAGCATGCGCCATCTTCGCGCAGCGAGTGGATGAGCATCGGACCTCCCTCCTGCTTCATGAAGACGAGATCATATCGCTCCTTTTTGGCGACGACCACACGAGAGAGATCCAGCAGGGAAAGGGCGCGTTTCTGACGCTGTATCTCGGTGGCAAAGAGAGCAAGAATCGGGTTGCAGGGACGAACCTCGACGCGCAGACCTGTGGCCGGTTCCGGCAGTTCGCGGCGCTGGGCATCCCGCCGTTCTCCTCGTCCGTGGGAGAGTGAGCCCTCGCGGTGGCGCGGCGGACGATTGCGGTTGTCACGAGGACCGGAGGAATGCTTGCGCTCCCGCTCCGCGCGGTTCGTCTGAGCAAAACGCGTCTGGGGGGAAGAGGCGCTCGCCCGAGCCCAATCCGGTCCGAACTGAAATTCCGTCAACTCTGAAAGATCAAAGGCAACCGTTGCTTCTTGTTTGCTTTCGTCCATATCAACCTTCGCGCCCCTAGGGTACTCCGAAATTACATGTTTGGCAACCTTTTTTTGCGGGTTTATCCGGCATCTGTGAGTTTTCGCTGGACGGTGACGAGCAGAATGATGGGATGTCACGTAAACGAAAGCTTGTCCGATGGGTCCGCAAAGCGTCTGTGGTAACTCTACAGAAGTTCAACAGACGACCGTGCGTCATCCGTTTGGGACGGCTCCAGATGATCGAGCACAATGTGCGCATGGGCGAATGGGTAGTGATAGGAGGAGAAATGGGTGCCGAGCCCTACGCGGCTCCAATAGGCTTCCATCTTTGCCGGGGGAAAAATTTCATCTTTATCGCCGATGTAGGCCTTGTGCCAATGAATGTTCGCGGAGGAGTTTTGGCGACTTTGTTCCGCCAGTGTGGTGAGCTCATCGATTTTTTCATCAATCGTGCGATCCGGGTAGGGTCCCGAAGGCATGACGCGCCCCTTTTCGTAGGCTTGTTCATCGAAAGGCGTCGCTCCTGTGCGGGCGAGGCCTTGCATCGTGCGCAACACCACACGCAGGCGCATGCCGTATTCATCGGAAACCGGGTACGGCGTGCCGTTCAGGGCGATGGCTCGGTAGAGCGGCAACTGCCTGCAATATTGCTCCGCAGCCCATACGCCGAATGACCATGCGAATAAGTAAATGCGTCGGTAATTTGCAAAATCCTCCGCTCGCAGCGGCGCCGCTTCCCGGTAATCATACACGGCCAGCACGTCACAGTTGGGTGGATCAATATGCAGAACCGCATTGGGGTTAGACGCCCAGCCGAGCATATAGAGCACGAGATCACTTTGTTGCTTTCGTTTTAACCAACTTTGTTGCATAGGGGGAAGGCGTGATTGAGGTGTTCAGGAGGCAACTCGTCATGCGGTGAAAGTCGGATGAGGGCGCTGTCGGCAGGTAGCATGGACGGATAACGGTGAGCCGGATTTCTTTTCGCCGACCCAACGGCTCTATGTCCGTTTGTCGCTTCCGACGAGAAGCGGGAATGATGGGTGAGCATCCTGCTCTTCCCTCGATTCATGATTCGCTGTACTCTGCCCAACTTGAGCTGGTTTCCCACACGCGCACACGCTCCAGCTTCACGCACTCGCGCACCGGGAAGGAGCATTCGCCGACCATCGCAGCGCGAAGAGCCTGCTGCGCTTTCCGGAAGACGAGCTCGGCCATGGCTTCACTCGTCGGGTCCTTGTGGGGGAAGGGGATGATGCGCTCGCCGTACACTTCGCGGAAGGTCGGGAAGTGCGGATCATCCGTGTTCATGCAGAGCGAGTGGTCGAAGGTTTGAAGGAAAGGGTTAAGCATTTCGCTGACAGCCTTGAAATCCACCACCATATCATGAGAGTCGAGCGAATCGGCGACGAATACGAGTTCCACGCTGCGGGTGTGGCCGTGGGGAAATTGACAGTTGCCCGGGTGCTTGGAGAGGAGGTGCCCGCTCTCCAACTCAATCCTCTTGCAGATGCGGTACATGCCGTCATCATACCACAGCACGGGCAAATTGCAAGTCAGGCGGATCGGCGATGCTGCGCGCTCTTATAGGGAAAGCGAGGCAGCATGATCTTTTTCGTGCCCGGGAGGAGAAAGGACGTCAAAATTCCTGCTCGGTGGAGAGACGTGTAACGCGCACGTGCTCCACCACGTGACGCAGCATCTCAATGCGTCCATTGGCCAACACAGGCGAGGTCTGCATGCGCAGTCCGCAGGCGGCGGCAAGCGCCACCGTTTGGTCATCGGCTGCCGGGTCGCGCAGGAGGACAGCGTGCGCTGCGAGGGCGGGGAAACCCGCCTCAAATTCATCTCGATTCTGAACGTCAACGGAAACGCCGTACTGCTCCGCAAACATCGTGAGCCATGAGCGCGGCGCGGCGAGACTGAGCTCCACCTGACTGCGTACCTGCATCGCTGCCATCAGGTAAATCGCCAAGTCAACGTCCGACATGGTTTTCTCTACGCGCAACATTTGCCGCACAGGCGAATAAAAAGTAACCACGGACAGACCGTCCGCCGCCGAAAATTCCTTGGTGACCGAAAACTCATTTTCCCACCAATAGGATAGGGAGTCAGCTGCTGAAGAAAGACGCATCGCTCCCTCAACTCCGGAGGACGGCGGCAGAACATCCTTGGGGTCAAAGTTGAGGTGGCGTCTGGCGCTACGTACAGATGGGCGTGCTGATTCCGTCCAGTTGCAGAGCGCTACCGTGGCGTTTGTTGAACCGCAGAGCGGCCCCGTGGCCGCGTGGAGCGAAGTGGTCCACATCGGGACGGGAAGAATGCCGGGTCGCCAGTAAGGAGCGCAGTTGACGGCAATGCCGCGGCAGGCCACCTCTCGCTCCCACTCTGCGATTTCCTCCTTGTCGCGTGAGTAGATCACAGCACGGGAGCCGTTCGCAAGTCGTCGCTGGATGTCGGCGGCTTCTTTTGAACCCGACACGCGGGCGAGACCGAGCAAAGGAAGGCGCATCCCATGCTGCAGAACAGCGGGTTGATGGAGCACTTCATCCACCAGTCCGGCACTCCAGATCTGAGTGCCCGGCTCGGCGCCGCGCGGCTTGACCCGACAGTTCTCCGAGGCGGAGAGGGAGGTGAGCAGCTGACGCTCTCCCTCATGAAGGGGAGTAGACAGTGGACCCAGATCGGCCCCTTCCAGCCAAGTTGGTTTTGCCTCGTAGCTGCTGACGGCATCCTCAATGGCGGTGCGGAAGTCGGGGCTCTCGTAGAGCTCTTGGTGCACGAGAATGACGTGCGGACACGAGGGGCTCTGTCCGCTGCGGAAAAGACCCACGGAGACTAACTCACGCACGGCATTCTGCCAGTCGCACGATGCAGCGAGATAGACGGATGGACCGTGGAGGGGAGAGCAAAAGACCGATGAGCGCGGTGCATGCGAGCTGTAATGGTAGGCCGTTTCCTGCGTGTCGGTGCAGAGCACGGCTTTCACCCGCGGGTCCGTCACGAGCTTTTGAGCAATCTCGTTGTCGATGCAAGGAAGAAAAATCAAGTGGACACCGGCGGCTTTCAGCAACTCAGCAAAGTTTTTGCCGAGGAGGGTCGTATAGGCGATGGGTTTGTAGATGATGCTGTTGCCCGCCATCCAGGCTGCCGCGATAGAATTCGCCGCCTCAGTGAGCGGATTTGCCGAGCCGGTGGAGACAACAACAATGCCGAGCGGGTCCGGAGACGTGCCGTCCAACAAGCCATTGATGTCCTCGCCCTCTGCGCTGTGGTAGCGGAGGGCATCCACCGCATCGCGGACCTCGCGTTCGGCATCCGGCAGGGTGAATCCTGCGTCGCGTGCCAGTAGCGCCGATATCTCTACGTGGCGGCGGCGCAGCTCCTTAGCGGCGCGGCGTAATGCCGCCCGTCGCTCTTCCGCGTCGGGGATGCGTGCGCGCGCGGCGTTACCCGCCAGCTCCACGGCGCGTTCCACGGCGGCGTAGTCGGCGCTTGTGAAGCGGTAGTCTTCAAGGCGGGGAACGGTGAGAGAGCGATGGATACAGATGAGGGGACTTTGCAGCTGCTCGCCACCGACCACGAGAGGGATGGGAGCCTGCGTGCGTTCTTTTTCGGCCTGAGCGACGGCATAGAAGCGGTTGACCTCGGCGCGGTTGAGGAGACTGCCCATATTGCCGGGTTGCCAATCTCCCGTCGGCGTGGACGTTGACTCCCCGTGTGTCTCAAGCGGACTGTTTGCCGCCATGAGCGGCTTGGATTTACCCGCCCAATTCGTTTCGGAGGCATCCGGCGCATAACCGGCTGTGAGGAAGCCTCCCGGACGCGAAAGCTCGTGCAGCACGTCGAGGAGATGCTGCTCGAAGAGGCGATCCTCCGCTTCTTCCGTCGCCACGTTCGAAAGAAGATGGACCGGACATCCGAGGTGAGAAAATAGTCTCCCCACGTGATTGCCGAAGCCGTAGAGGAGGGAGAGCGGCGGCAGGTTGTCGCGACCGGACCGAATCCAACGCAGAACACCATAGCAGAGTTGCACGAGGTCTTGCGTGCCTATGACGGGCACGATTGCTGCCGAGGGGCTGTCCATGGCGGCGTTGAGCAGGCGGGTGTAGCTGATATCCGTCTCTGCCTTGCTGGCGCAGAGCTGGGAAGATGTGCCGTAGTAAGCGCTGCTTGCGCGCTCGGTCTCCCATCGGTCGCCTTTAACCAAGAGAATCTTGAGCGGAGAAGCTCCGCGCTTTGCCCGCGCCTCAGCCCATTCCACAAGCCCACGCAGCACGATCATGCTCGTGCGCAAGTACGCCGGCAGCTCAAGCCACACGTCGGCATCCCGGGTCTCCTGGTTGTCCAGCACGAGTCTGACGGCATCCGCAACGAGAGCCAGCGTATCCCCGCAGTGTGGCTGTATCACGACCGGACAGTTTGTCGTCTGCTGCGCCTCGTGAACAATGGGAATGAGGGATTCTGCGAGACGTCGGGTGCCGAACTCGGGAGACGCCGGGGAGAGAGTCGGACAGAGTCGGTGCGTTTGCACGACGATACCAACGCCTTTCTGCTTTTGGATGAGGGCGCGCAGGCATTGCGCGTAGCGTTCTGCGCTCTTGTTGCCGAAAACGTCGGGGGAGAGGGGGGAGAGCAGCAGTCGAAGTCCATCCTTCAGAAAGGCATCGGCGCGACGGTAGATTTTGCTCGGTTGCGCAGGTAGGAGCAACTCCCCGAACGTGGCACGAAAAACCCGCTTCACCTCGGCTATCGCGGCGCCCTGCATCCCCCGCGGCGCCATCCCCGCAGCCTTGATGCGCAAGCGTCCCATTGAACTGAAGAACGTGGGCACGCCGCCATGCTGGTCCAACAGTCGTCGAAGCTCCTCGTTTGCCGTTTCTGCCTTGCCGTTGAGCACGTTTTTGCAGAGTTGCTGCACGAAGCGGCGCTCCGTGGGATCCTGCACGAGCCGCGCCATGGCAGAGAGAAAGAGGCGTTCTTCCGTATGCAAATATTTGAGAGAAGCCCCATTGACGAGGCGCGTCAAATCCATAGCTCGCTGAACCAGCGCTTGATCACTCCAGCCTTTGTTGCGGGCGTCACTCAGGATAATGCGAATATCGGTCTCCCCCATGTCTGCCCCCATTTTAGACCTTGAGTGCATGGCATGCAAGAGCAAAATATCATTGACGGAACAGCGTGGGAGGTGATAGAGTAAGGGGCGTATGGAAACATGCCTCAGGATACTGTCCTCTATCATGGACCTCTTGCGTGCGGCGGATCTACTGCCGGACTTTTCGTCGGCACGTGGTATATTTTGTGCGATAGCGTGGATAGCGACATTGCTGACGTTGGGCAGCATGGTGCTTTCCTTTTTCATGGATTTCGGGGGAGATGCGGATGTTGACGTTGCAAGCGACACGCCCGATGGGGCGACGGGGGCTGTCTCCGTACGTGCCGTCGTAGGCTTTTTGCTCGGTCTTGGGTGGGGCGGCTACATTGCCGTGCAAATGGGGCTTGGCGTTCTCTCGGCCATTTTGGTGGGTTTGGGTCTCGGTCTGTTCCTTTTCTTTATCATAGCCGGTCTCATGCGCCTCATTTACAGTCTCAAGTCCGACGGTTCGCTGAATTATGCTGAACTCGTGGGCGCCACGGGTTCTGTCTATGTCACTATCCCGCCGCATGGCGAACCGGGTGGTCAGGTGCAGGTATCGCACCCCAGCCGTCTCGTCACGATGGAAGCCATCCAGTTCGGCGATGTTCCGCTTCCGGCCCAAACTCGTATCATCGTGGTGCAGGCCAGCACGACTTGTCTCACCGTTCGTCCTCTCAATTCCTCTAACTCCTGAATCATCATGACCTCATCAATCATTACCCTCGCTCAGCAATCCCCGGATGTTCCGGCCTCGGCAATCATCGGCATTCTCATCATCGTGCTTGCGATTGTTGGTTCGGTCGCTTTCCTTTTCAGCCGCTACAAGATGTGTCCCTCGGATAAGATTCTTATCGTGTACGGCAATGTGGGTGCGGGGAGGTCGGCAAAGTGTATCCACGGTGGCGCCACGTTCGTGATGCCGGTTATTCAGAGCTATGCTTTCATGGATTTGAACCCCATCAATATCGACGTGCCTCTTAAGGGGGCCCTATCCAGCCAGAACATACGCGTGGACGTGCCTTCCTCGTTCATCGTGGGGATCAGTACCCAACCGGAGATCATGCAGAACGCGGCCAGCCGTCTCTTGGGACGCTCCAGACAGGATATCCGCGACCTTGCCTCCGAAATCATTATGGGTCAGATGCGCGTGGTTATTGCATCGCTCACGATTGAGGAGATCAATGCTGACCGCGAAAAGCTCATCAAGGGAATCACCGGCGGCGTGGATGTGGAGTTGCACAAGGTGGGGCTCTACCTCATCAACGCGAACATCACCGATATTCGCGATGCATCGGGTTACATCGCAGCCCTCGGTCAGGAAGCGGCTGCGCGCGCTATTAACGACGCCATGATCAAGGTAGCGGAGGAAACGAGGCGCGGCGAGATAGGCAAGGCAGAGGCGCTGCGCGACCAGACGATTCAGGTGGCTCTTGCGAATGCCGCTGCCGTAGAAGGTAACAACGAGGCCGAGATGAAGGTGGCGGATTCCAACGCTAAACTCAAGGTGCGCCAGGCGGAGGCTCGACGCATCGCGCTCGTCGCTGAACGAGAGCAGGCCGCCAAAGCGGAAGAAGCGGGCTACATCGCGTCCCGTGAGGCTGAAATGAAGCGCGCCGACCTCGAGCGAGCCAAGCAAACCGCCAACGAAATTGTGGCCGCGGAAATTCTCAAACGAAAGCAGGAAATTGCAGCCGAGGCAGCGGCTGCCGTGCGGGTGAAGGAGGAACAAGGTAAGGCGGACGCCCTGGTCATTGCCAAGGAGGCGGAAGGAAATGCCGCCATCAAACTTGCGAAGGGCGAGGCGGATGCCTTGCTGCTCAAGAAGAAGGCAGAAGGCGAGGGCGTGGAGATGGTGGGACGCGGTCAGGCCGCCGCGATTCAAGCCGCTCTTGAGGCAAAGGCTAGTGGTTTCCGCAGTATTGTACAAGCTGCCGGAGATGCCAAGGCCGCCTCCGGTCTGCTTGTCACTGAGCAACTCCCGAAAATCGTGGAGACGCAGGCCTCGGCCGTGCGCGGTCTCTCCTTCGATAAGGTGATCGTTATGGGGGGAGGTGCCGATTCACAGAGCGGTTCCGTGGGTTCCTTTGTTCAAAATCTCGTGACAGGAACTCTTCCTCTGCATGAGCTTGCCTCATCCGTCGGTGTTGAACTGCCCGGCTATCTCGGCAAAAAGGGTGTTCCTGCACAGGAGGAGTCCGCGTCCGCGGGACCCAGGAAAAAGAGCTGAAGATCTTTTTCTCCTCTCCGTTTGACGAGCCATAGAGAAAAAGCCCCGGGAGGCGTGTCTCCTGCGCTGCCACGTTCCGGAACAAACGTCGCGGTTTTCCGCCGGAACGGGAGGGGGAATGCCGCTTTTTTCGGCCTTGACAGGGAGGGGGAGTGTGGTAAGCTCATGAAAACTCAGAGCTATGAGTGCAGGCGATTTAACACCGGTGGTGCCCAGACGGGTGAGGAGCATATTTTTTATGTTGGTGGCGTGTTTCGCCCTGTGGGGACTGCTCAACAATATGACGGATAATTTGGTGCCGGCGTTTCAGCGGATCTTTACGATGGACCAGGAACGTGCGGGATTAGTGCAGGTGGCATTTTACGGGGCTTATGCGGTGCTGGCTATCTTCGCATCAATTTTGGTCGAGGAGTTTTCATACCGGGTGGGGTTGCTGATCGGATTGGGCGTGTATATCGTGGGGGCCCTGATGTACATCCCCGCATGCGTGCAGCAGAGTTTTGATATCTATTTCATCGCGATCTTTGTGGTGGCGGGAGGTTGCGCCCTTTTGGAAACTACTTGCAACCCGTACGTTATCTCGCTGGGTCCCGATAAGACAGCCGTCCGCCGGTTGAATTTTGCGCAGGCGTTTAACCCCCTGGGCTCGATGGTCGGCATCCTGCTGGCTCAACAATTAATCCTGAGTAATCTCAACCCCGCGACGGCCGAGCAGCGCGCGCAAATGCCTCAGGAGATGCGAGCTCATATCATCAACAATGAGCTCTTTTGGGTGTGCGCGCCATACGTCGGGTTGTGCGCCATCGCGTTCCTTATCTGGCTTTTCTTCCTGCGGAGTGGACGCAATGAGCAGGACACCTCGCGCGCATCGGGCGGCGGTTGGTTGAGAGTCCTGGTGGCGGCGATTTTTTCGGTAGTGCCGCTGACCGTATTTTACTTTGTGTGGCCGGAAATGGACAAGGTGCTCTGGATACTGAGCGGCATGCTGGGACCGGTTGCGTACCTATTGACGATGGGTAGTTATCGACGGACGCTCGGCGAGCTGTTGAGGCATCCGCGGTATGGGTGTGGAGTGGTGGCGCAATTTTTTTACGTCGGGGTGCAGATAGCGATCTGGACGTGGCTGAATGTGTACTGTCAGCAAGAGTTGGGGGTGAGTCCGGGGACGGCGGCTATCTACTACACCATGGCGATTGCTCTCTTTATCCTATGCCGATGGGTCGCAACCGGCTTCATGAAGAAATATAACCCGGCGCTGATGATGGCACTCTTCGCGGCGGTGGCTATTCTTTTCTGTGCCGGGGCGATGTATTTGCCGAGCAGCGTTCTCTTCAGCATAGCAGGGTTGCCCTTTAGCGCCAATGTCATCTGCCTGGTGGGGATCAGTGGATGTATGAGCCTGATGTTCCCGACGATTTATGCCATGGCTTTAGGTGGGCTTGACGCGAAAGTGGTGAAGCTGGGCGCCGCCGGTCTCATTATGGCCATCCTCGGCGGAGCCGTTATCACTCCGTGGATGGCAGGCGTCATCGGCAGCGATTCAAGCTGTTGGCTGATGTTGACTCAGGGATTTGATTCTACCTGGAACATCGACTTAAGGACGAGCTCACAGGCGCTGCGCGCATCATTTGTGGTGCCGGCGATTTGCTTTGCCGTGGTATTCCTCTACAGTTTGCTCTTCCGTCAACCTCGTTGAGATCCACGCCTCAACCATGAAGACGCCGATGGTAGGCGCGCAGAGATGAGCATGGGCGGGCGGATGGATTGCGCTTGCAATGCGATGAGAAATGGATAGAATGGATACGTATGAGTGAGCCGCGACAGTCGGTAGCAGCCGTTACATGGGATACCCAGTTGGGGACAATGTTGGCTGTGGCCGGGAGTGCTGTGGGTTTCGGCAATTTCCTGAGGTTTCCGGGGCTTGCTGCGCAGTACGGTGGCGGGGCGTTTATGATAGCCTATTTTTGTGCTTTCCTGCTGTTGGGGGTTCCCTTGTGCTGGGTGGAGTGGGCGATAGGACGGCGGGGAGGGGTGCTTGGCGGACACAGTTGCGCATCGGCCTTTATGCTCATCAGTCATTCATCCGTATGGAAGTACCTCGGCATTGCGGGTGTCTTGGCGCCGCTCGGTATAGGGATGTATTATATGTACTTGGAGGGGTGGACGTTGGGCTATTGCATCAACACGGCTACCGGTGCACTTAGCCTGCACCATTCCTCCGAGTTCGCCGCTTTCTTTGAGGAATTTACGGGAAGTAGCAGTGATGGCGCTGTGTACAGCGGGCAGAGCAATTTGCCGATCTTCTTCTTTATCGCTATCATCGCGAATTTGTATTTGCTTTACCGGGGAGTGACGAAAGGGATTGAGTGGTTTTGCCGGTGGAGTATGCCGGTGTTGCTCATCACGGCTCTCATTGTGCTCGTGCGTGTATTAACGCTCGGGACGCCGGATGCTGCGCATCCGAACCGCAGCGTTGACCAGGGACTTGGCTATATGTGGAATCCTTCCAAAACGATCCTTGTGGTGGATGGACAGACGGTCGACATGGTGCCGGCTATGGCGACAGCTTCGCAGGAGGAACAACTTGTGCAACAGGTGCAGAAGGAGCATCCCGGCAAAATGGTGGAAAAACAGCATATCTCCTTGCTTCAGGGCCTCCTGAATCCGGAGCTCTGGATTGCAGCGGCCGGACAAATCTTTTTTTCGCTTTCCATCGGATTCGGTACGGTGCTGACGTACGCGAGTTATGTAGCGCGACGAAAGGATATAGCTCTTGTGTCGGTGACGGCCAATGCGGCGAACGAGGTGGTGGAAGTGGGAATAGCCGGGATGATGATTGTTCCTGCGGCGGTGTCGCTGCTGGGCGTGGCGGCGGCGGCCGGAGCGAGCACCTTCGGACTTGGCTTTACCGTCCTTCCGGAGGTGTTTGCGGCGATGCCGGGAGGACGCCTTTTTGGGACGCTCTTTTTCGGACTCCTTTTCTTGGCGTCGGTCACCAGTTCGATATCGATTTTGCAGCCGACGGTGGCGTTTTTGGAGGAATTTTGGAGGTTGGGACGTACGCAGAGTGTGGTGGTGGTAGGGATGCTGATGCTGCTTGGGTCATTTGCCGTGTCGTGGTTCACGGGCGACATGATGGCTCTCAACACCCTGGATTTCTGGATGGGCACCATGTGTCTTTACCTGATTTCCACGCTCTACCTTTCGATATTTCGCGGGGTGTGGGGTACGAAAAATGGGCTGAGGGAGTTGGGACGGGGCTCGCGCATCCCTCTCCCACGCGGACTGGGGTTTGTGATCAACTGGATCACGCCGACCATTCTGGCCGTCATTTTTTGCTCATGGCTCTACAAGAGCATGTTTGTCACAACGTGTGAGCACATCACGCACTTAAAAGAAGGCGAACCGGGTGCGGTGCTGCCTATGGCGTGGATGGCGCTTATTTATATTTTCATGGTATTCGTCGTGCGTACTTCCAAGCGATTCCACAAAAGAAAACCGATTGATCCCCCCGCTGCATCATGACACTCCCCGGTATCATCACCATGCTCCTTTCCATCGGCTTTGTCTGGATTCTGCTTATCGTCTGTATGAGACGCCTTCTCAGCCGCGACGAGGAAAAGCAGCCGAAGAACAGACGCAAAAAGAGCCTCTCGGAGTGAATTGGTCGCGTTCCGTGTCGAACCCTCGGGGGTAACCGCATTTGAGAGAAGTTCATCAACGGAGGGAATGCTTTTGTTGGCTGATAGGATCGCTGATACGCATCAACCCAGTACCCCCGCGCCACTCGCGCGCGAATTCCCCAAATCGTAATTCGTCGTAAATGGGCGGTGGAACACCGCCCGGCCGCTTTCCTACCACCCCTCACCATTGCTCCCGAAAATTCCGCTCCGCTACAGCTTGACGCTTCGGTACCCCACTACCTCAGCGCCCTTCGGGCAACGCTTACGCGTTGTCTAACCGCCCTTCCCGCCCGCTTCGCGTGCGCCCTATACGGGGCCGTCGGGCGTCTTGACGCTTCGGTACCCCACTACCTCAGCGCCCTGCGGGCAACGCATGCGCGTTGTCCAATCGCCCTTCCCGCCCGCTTCGCGTGTGCCCTATACGGGACCGTCGGGCGCTTTCGCTTTCCCGCGCCACCGGCGCGCGAATTCCCTGAAATCGTAAATCGTAAATCGTCAATCGTAAATAGGCGGCGGAACGCCGCCCTGGGTTTTACACCTCAAACAGGTGGGTCACGGAATCGTTGTTGTGAATATTGGCAATCGCTTGTGCAAAAAGCGGAGCGATGCTCACCGTGTCCACATGATCCCCATAAGCCATCGGGACAGAATCCGAAGTGAGCAGGTGTTCAATGGGACTTTCTTTCAGACGCGCGCGAGCCTTCTCGTTGAGGACGGCGTGCGAGACGCCGGCGAAGATGCGCGCGGCTCCATGCTTCTTCAAAATCGCGGCGGCCGCGCACAGGGTTCCGCCGGATTCCGTCATGTCATCCACGAGCAAGACATCCTTGCCTTCCACGTCGCCGATGACCGCATGGGCATCCACTTCGGTGGCGGAGATGCGCTGCTTTGCCACAATGGCAAGCTCTGTACCGAGGATGTTGGCATAGTTTTTTGCCGTCTTGACGCCGCCAATATCCGGGGAAACGACGACGAGGTTCTTAAGGTCATTCACGTAATGCTCCTTGAGGTGCTTGATAAGAACGGGGAGAGAGTAAAGGTGATCCACCGGGATTTCAAAGAATCCCTGAATTTGCGCGGCATGGAGATCCATGGTGAGTACACGGTTGACACCCGCGGCGGTGAGCAGATTGGCCACGAGCTTGGAGGTGATCGGTACTCTCGGCTTATCCTTGCGGTCCTGCCGCGCATACCCGTAGAACGGCATCACCGCCGTGATTCGACTCGCACTCGCCCGCCGCACGGCATCCACCATCACCAGCAATTCCATCATGTTGTGATTGGTGGGCGGACACGTCGGCTGAATGATAAATACGTCGGCTCCGCGAATGCTTTCCTTGATTTGGACGAAGCTTTCACCGTCAGGGAAGGTGTTGACGGCTGCGTCGCAGAGGGGAAGTCCCATTACATTTGCAATATCTTGAGCCAGGTGGGGATGGGCGGTGCCGCTGATCAGTTTCATGAGAGAGACAGGTGTGTGTCACCTATCCTAACACCTCGCCCAAAAATGGCAAGCTCAAATAAAAAAAGCCGACGCTCATCCCGTTCATGACGGGGAGCGTCGGCGCTTTGATGAATACTGCTGCGATAGAGTTTTAAGCAACGGTCTTATCCTCGAGGGCTTTCTTAGCCTGATCGAAGACAGCCTTGAAGGCCTCCGGATTGGCGATAGCCAGCTCAGAGAGCGACTTTCGATCCAACTCTACCCCGGCCCGCTTGAGACCCTCCATAAAGCGTGAGTAGGTCAGGCCCAAGGGACGCACGGCGGCGGAAATACGAGCAGTCCACAGACGCCGGAATTGTCCCTTGCGTTTCTTGCGGTCGCGGTATTGATACTGCCATGCCTTGTAGACAGCGTCTTTAGCGTAGCGGAAGAGCTTGCTGCGGAAACCGCGGAAGCCCTTAGCACGCTGAAGGATGCGCTTGCGGCGGGCGCGGGAAGTCGGCCCATTTGTAGCACGTGCCATAGTTTAACTGTATTTCTGGATGTCAACGAGCTGTTCTACCTCACCTCCTTGCAGTCTCGCTCGTTACTCCTTCGCGGGGGAAGGAAGGCTGCACGAAGGCCGTCCGAGGAGCGGACGGGATTTTCGGTCTGTTGCCTGGAATCGCGGTTAGGCGAAGGGCATGTTCTGCTTTACGGCCCAGACCTGCGTGGCGTCCACGAGGGCGGGTTTGCCGAGGGCGCGCTTACGTTTGCTGGATTTCTTCTGCAAAATGTGGCGTTTGCCCTGCTTGCGGCGCAGAACCTTGCCCGTGCCGGTTACCTTGAAACGCTTGGCGACAGCCTTACGTGTCTTGTTGATACCACCTTTACGGGTCATGGTGGGAGCATTATAGACGCGAATTCCGGAATGGCAAGCAAAAACATGCGTCCGGGGAGAGTTTTTTGTCAAAAAAGGCAAAAAACGTCAGCTTTTCTTTGTTTCCTTAGCTTTTTGCAGGAGCCCCTTGATCAGCTCGAGACGTTCCTTGTAATCTGACTGATGGGGGTCGGTTTGGATCAGTTTTTCGAGGAGGTCTTGGGCATGGGAGTACCATTTGATAGCCTGTTGGGGATTTCCTTGACTGAGGGCGAGGTTGGCGGACTCCATGAGAGCGTCGGTGTAGATGAACTGGAGGGTGGTGTTAGCGGGGCTCTGTTGGAGGAGTTTTTCGGCGAGCCTTCGGTAGTTGGTGAATTCCTCATCAGCTTTTTGAGAGAAATAAGGGGAGCGGCTATGAGCAAGCCCCATGCCGCGCCAGGCCGCGGCCTCCAGCATGGCGTAGTCAACGTTATCCGGAGCATTCTTGCGCAATTTCTCCATCTTGCGCATGATGGTCCGACTGTAGGCTTCCGCGAGGTTGGGTTGATCATTGCGCAGGAGGATATCCACCATGTTGGAGAGAGCCTGACAGTACATGTAGGGGTACTCGGTTTTTTTCTCGTCCTGGGTCTCGAGGTAGCGCACGATGTCGTTGTGTTTGCGGTAGGCCTCCAGCGCGCGTTCATCGTAGAAGCTGCGCTTCTCAGGTGAGGCGTTTTCCCCGGCACGGGAATAGAGGCGTCCCAGGTTGTAGAGGGTCAGGGAGAGACCTTTTTTGAAAGAAAGACGGTACGGATGTTGATTGGAGAGATCGGTGAAGACTCTTTTCGCTTCATCCAGTAGTTTGTCTGCCGCCGCGATGTCGTTTTGCCCCATGGCAAATTGGGCATTGTACACGAGGGCATAGCCAAGCCATTGCCGGGCCTTGACGTGGTCGGAGAAGGTGGAGAGGAGGTCGCGGTACAGAGCGAGCATGCTCTCCAGGGAGGACTTGTAGAGCTGAGTATTGCCTTCACTGTGGGCAAGGAGGGCTTGCTCACAAAGCGCCTGACCGAGGGCGCATCGGAACTCAGGGTTATAGGGAACTCGTTGGCAAATATGCTCGAGGATCTGCATGGCTTCCCAGAGCAAATCGGTCTGCGTTTTGCTCTGGTTGCGGCTGCGGGCTACCTCAATGCGGTTGAGCAGCACGCCGGCCAGGTCAAATTGGTAGTTGATTTTGGATGAATGTTCGTTGCAGAGTTGCCGGAAATAGCCTTCAGCGTTGCGGAGGTCTGTATCGGCTTCCGAGAGCAGACCCTGTTGGAGACGCAGCACACCGAGGTTACGCCACGAAGCGGCGAGTGAGAGCGTGAGCTTCTCGTCGCGTCCGCCCGGTGGACGCCCCATGTTGTTGAGGTAAGAATTGAGGTGGTCGCCGAGGATTCCCTGGAGGCGTGTGGAGGCGGGGATATCGGCGATTTCCTGGTTGAAATCGTAGAGGAGTCGTTCGGTAAATTGAGCGCTGTTGTCGTAAGCGCGTATAGCGGCTCGGCGTTCCCACAGGGCCCAGAAGCTGATGCCGCCGAGGATGGCGAGCACGCCGAGGGGGAGCAGTGAGGTGAGGCCGAAGCGTTTCTTTTTTTCTTCCGGCTGGGTCACCGTCCCTTCCCCGATCGCTATTTTCCACGCGGCGGCCGTTTGCCAGCGATCTTCTCGACGCAGTGAAAGAGCGCGGTCAATTGCCCGCAAGAAGGCGGACCCGTACAGAATTTCAAGATCCGAGCGGTCGGCAAGCGGGGTGTAGGGGTCGGCCCCCTCGCCGGAAAGCACGCGCAGTTCCGCACGCGGTGGGTAGAGGCGCGTGACCATGTAGTAGAAGCATGCTCCCAGTGCGTAGATGTCTGTCCACGGTCCGATGTTGGCGGACATTTCTTCATCGTTTTCAGCCTGGGCTTGCTCCGGTGCGGCAAAATCCGGCGTAAAGACGTTGGTGAAAACCTTCCCTTCCTGCAACTGACGAGCGGAGCCGAAGTCGAGCAGCACCGGGTTGCCCTCCGGCGTGATCAGAATGTTGTCCGGTTTGATATCGCGGTGCACAATGTTATGCATGCGCAGATAATCCAGGATGGAGAGCATACTGAGCAAAAGCCTGCGATTATGGCGCGCCTCCTGGGATTGCAGGTCAAAGCTCAGTGAGGCCTGGGCCGGGACGCTGAGAGCCTCGCCCTTCATGAAGGGCATCACGTAGTAGGCCGTGCCGTTGGCCTCGAAAGCTGAAAGAATAGGTACGATGCCGGGATGCGAGATGCCCATGAGTACGGACACCTCCTGGAGGAATTCGTTGACGGAAGCCTTAAAGCGTTCCTCGGACTCAGGGGTGGAGTGAATGACGTAAAAACCGCCCGGCTCGCGCGCGGCGAGACCTTCCGGCATATGCTCCTTGATGGCAACGTCGCTGCCGTCCTTGACGTTGGTGGCGGAGTACACGATACCAAAGCCGCCGATGCCGATTTTTTCCTTGATGACGTAGTCGCCCACCTGGGTGCCGGAGGGCAGAGGCGTCCGCTCATCTTGGGTCGATGTTGCGCTCTTCTTCGCCGTTATGGAAGAGCTGGAACGCCGTACGCGGCTGCGCGAGGACGTCTGTTCACGAGTCAAAACGGGTGCCGTAGCCGGTATGATCGGCTCTGCCGATGGCGCCGCCTGAACGGTTGCCGGAGTAGCGGGGGCTGCGGGAGCTGTCGGAGCGCTCCCCGGAGTGGATGCGGGACCGGCAGGGATAGGAGGAAGAGGTGGGACGACAGGCGCAGGAGCCACGGCGTCAGGGACGGGCACAGGAGGCGCCTCCATGGGTACGGTGGGCAGTTGGGTCGGAGCGTTGGGAACGACGTTCTTGTTCAGGTCAGATTCTTGCATAGGCACACCACGTTTTCGTTGTTGACAGACAGCTCGTATGAAGTTTCATCCACCGGGAGGGAGGAAAGCTGTTCCAGAGGGTTGAAAGGAGGAGCTGCAAAGGAGAGTTGGAGGTCCATCCGTTTTTCCGTGCAGTTGCTGAACATTCGCACATTCCTGTCCGGCGGCAGGACGCTGAGCACACTGCGCACGGCATTCTGCACGGCTTCGATATCCGGCGGAGAGGCGAAGAGCTCTTCCATTTGTTGGGACACACAATCGACGGCTTGTTGACTGTCAGCCGCCGTGAATTCCAGTTCTTCCTGATTGGAGGGGGCGCCGCAGTACTCGAGGCACAGCATGGTGACGTCCTTCATGAGATTTTCTCCTTCGTTATAGTGCCGGAGAGAGGTGCGGACGATGCGCAGTACATCCGCTACCTCCGGCGCATCTTCCTGCAGGGCCTCCTTGAGCTGACTTTCGCTGTAGGGGATGTTTGTGGAAGAGTTGTTGCTGAGGACGCCGGCTGTGTAGAGGAAGAGGCGATCTCCGGGGGACAGCTTCATTGAGGTTGCGCGGAAACCGGCGTTGATATCTTCCCCGATGCCGGGGTTGGGGGTGGCATCTGACAGGGTATCGTATGGCAGGCCGTAGCGTTGCAGCAGTCCGTGCACCCTGCCGGCATTCACGTAGATGAGGTCACCGGTAACGATGTCGAGGCTGCCGTAGAAAAGGGTCATGTGGATGCCGGACTGGTTGTCTTCGCTCAGTTCGCGGTTGACTTCATGAATGAGGTCCTGGAGGGAGCCGCCGGAGCGGGCGAGGGTGCGGATGAGCGCCATGGCTCGCATCATGTAGAGGGCGGCCGGGATGCCGGAAGCGTCGACATCCGCGACGAGGAAGCGCAGGTGCTTGTCATCCGGCATGGAGAAATCGTAAAAATCCCCGCCTACATCGTTGGCTTGCAGACAGGTGGCGCACAGCTTAAACTCCGGCACGTTGGGGAAAGCAGGGAATTTGCTGGGGAGAGAAGCGCTCTGGATGGCGCGGGCCAGCTTGAGGTCGCGTTTGACCTGGAACTGGCGCTCCTCACCGACGGAGCGCAGTGAGTCCACCATGAAATTGATACCATTGGAGAGCTTTTCAAATTCCTCTGAGGTACGGACTTCCACCTTCTTCTCAAGGTCGCCTTCCGTGATCTGCATGAGCGTCTCGTTCACACTGGAAATGCCGTTGAGGACAATGCGCTGGAGCAGCCAGCTCACCACACCGAACATCATGATAAACAGCACGAGATTGCTCGCCAGGGTCAACTGCACAGTTCGCAGGACAGCTCGGTGAACCTCTTTAACCGGGACGAGACCAATGATGCGAAAGCCGTTGCCGTCCACGGCGTACGCAAAAGAGTTGCCTTCCTCAGAAGAGAGTTCGCTTACCTTGCCCAAGGGCAGGGTAAGGAGTTCGGTGTCAGAAAACTCGGGGGTGGCTTGGGTGAGTCGTACCCCTCGGCGGTAAACGATGATGGTCCCTTGGTCGCCGATGCGCAGTTTGACGCCGTCGCTGCGCAGGGAGGCTTCGGCGCGCGATTCCTGCTCGAGGCGGGTGATGAAGCCGAGCCGAATTTTCCCCGGACGCTCGAGGCGGTCGACTGCGGCAAACTGCATGGAGCCGATGTCTTGCTCGCTGACCACAGCAACCATTTGCGAACCATCGTCCTGCTGCGTGGTAATAGGGCGGATGTCGTCGCCATCCTGAAGATTGAGGCCGACGTAGCTTTGAGGCACAGCGGCTTCTACAATGCCGTTTTCATCGGTGATAGCCAACTGTTCGGCGCCGATGCGGTTGCAGAGACCTTGCAGTTTTTCTTGATGGTGAATGATTCCCGGGTCGAGTTTGAGAATTTCGGCGACGGCGCTGGCACGGTCCTGGGTGCTCGTGTCGTTTGCGGAGCTGAGGAAGTTGACGGCTTTCTCCGTATGCCGAAGGAAGTCAAGCATGTCGTTGATCCGCGTGCTCATGAGTTGTTCCGCCCGTTCCTCGACATGAGCGGAGTACTGGGTATAGACCAGCACAGCCGTCATGAGGAAGGCCGAGAAGATCACCGCTGAGAGCCATGTCAAAAATTTACGTCGCATGCGAAAACTTGCCGCGGCATTCTACCACACATTCTGTATAAATCAAGCCGATATTGATAACAAATCTAACTTTCAGTTCTAAGAATGAAGACGCTGCAATGCTGCGGAGATCCGGAAAAAAGAGCCATGACGCATACGCGTCCCCATAAAAACTACTCCGCACGCATTCAACCCATATCCTGGGCGATTTCTACGGATGGAAGGAAGTAAGGCTGTGAGTCTAGCTTTGCCTAACACCCTTCCCTACCTAGTTACCATTGACCCCGGAAATTCCGCTTGCCTCAAGCTCGTGGGGCGAGCATGAGGCAAGACGTTACCACGAACCTTTCTGAACAGTCACCACGTATATTTTTACCCACTACCGGTGCTTTTGCTCGGCATCCCCGCGCCTTTAGCGCGCGAATTCCCTGAAATCGTAATTCGTAATTCGTAAATAATAAAAGGCTTATGCTTTATGATGCACCGTTAAATTCCTATTGATGTCGTTTTCTATGGGGACAGATGTGCTCCCTTCCGGGGTCAGTTCGTGGAGCGGTGGTTGGACGGAGGGAAGGCATAGAGCATCCGCCGCACGGGAGAGAGCTCGGCCTCAGGATCCGCCGGAGGTTGGGGGTGTCGGAAGTAGTCGAGGGAGGAAAGGAAGTCGGTGTTTGGCGGGAGCCCAAGCGCATGCGTGTCGATGACGACGTCCAGGAGGGCGGGCGTGCGAGTGGATAGCCAGTCATGGACGGCGGCGGGGAGGCTGCCGGGGGTTTCGACGCGATAGGCGGTGAGCCCCATGGCGCGAGCGATGGCGGCATAATTGGTCCCGGGAAGAGCGGTACCCATGTGGGGCATCCCGCCGAGTTCCTGTTCCAGTGCGACAAAGTCGAGGGAGGAGTTGTTGTAGACAAGGATCTTGACGGCCAGATTTTCCTGCAGCAGGGTGAGCAAATCCCCCGGAAGCATGGAGAGACCGCCGTCGCCACAGAGGGCGATGACCTGACGGGAAGGGGAGTGCGCCTTGGCGCCGATGCTCATAGCGAGGGCGCAGGCCATGGACCCGTGCTTAAATGAACCGATCACACGCCGCTGCGGCATGGCTTGGATGAAACGCGCTGCCCAGATGACCGGCGTCCCCGTGTCCACGGTGAACACGGCATCCGGCTCCGCTTGGTCGCTTACGAGTTTGGTGAGATATTCCGGGCGAATAGGCGCCTGTTCATCCACACTGCGCACCCGCGCCTGCAGGCGCAGCAGTTCTTTGCCGTGCCGCGAGAGACAGCGGTCAAGAAAATCCTCTTCACGGTCGCTGCGAATGAGAGGGAGGAGTCCACGAGCCGTGAGCAGAACATCCGCGTGGATGCCCAGGCATAGCGGAACCCTTCGACCGAGAGCTTCTGCTCGTGTATCCACCTGAACGACTCGTCCGTGGCGCGGCAGGAAGGAGCTGTACGGAAAATCGGTGCCCCACAGAATGAGCAGCTCTGCCTCGTGGATCGCGCGTGTCGCATCTCCCCAGCCGATGAGACCTGTCATGCCGACGCCGAGAGGATTGTCAGGTTCCATGAATTCCTTGGCGCGTAAGGTATAGGCGATAGGAGCCGCCGTTTTACGCGCCAGGGAGATAAGCTCGCGTTGAGCGGCAACGCAGCCCGCCCCGCAGAGAAAGGTTACTCGTTTGACCGCGTTAATGAGGTGAGCAAGTTCCTCGAGTGCGGTTTCGGAGGGCTGGCGTGGGGCGCGCTGGGGTTTCACGGGCATGGGTCGTGTCGTTCCCTTGGGTAGAGCCCGGGAGGCTATGTCTCCCGGCAGGACAACCATCCCGACTCCGGGCTCGGCTAGTCCGCTGCGGATGGCGGAGCCGATGATGGTGGGGGCTTGTGCGGGGTTGTTGACGAGTTCGCAGTAGCGGGTGCATTCCGCGAAAAATTGCGTAGGGTGAGTTTCCTGGAAGTAATCGGTGCCGATATTGATGGTGGCAATGTGCGAGGCGAGGGCGAAAACGGGGACGGCGCTGCGGTGGGCATCATAGAGACCATTGATGAGGTGCATATTTCCCGGACCGCAACTTCCGCAGCAAGCAGCCAGCCCGCCGCTGATCATCGCCTCCCCCGCCGCTGCAAAGGCTGCCGTCTCTTCGTGCCGCACGTGAATCCAGCGGATGCTTCCATCCCTCTCCAACGCTTCCATCACCGGGTTCAAACTGTCCCCCGCCAGTCCGTACATCCGCTGCACTCCCTGGCTCGCCAGCATTTCCACCAAACAATCCGATACGTTTTTCTCCATATTCCCTCCTTTCTCCCACAGTTCCCCTGCAAATGCAATCTATATCCCCAACTGTTCAGCTCTACACCCATCTCCATAAAATTTCTCCTGGTTCGTTCGCCCCCATTCCCGGGCATCGCGTGGAGATAGGTCGAGCGCGGGAGGAAGTCAATCAGCGCCGCTAACGCAAGTCGGGGCGGGAAAGAAGCGTGGGCGCACGGCCTTATTTTCCCAGCCAGGGGGCGAGAAAAGAGGATGGAGAGCCGCCGGAGCGAATGTGTTGGAGCAGGGCGGTGCCGATGACCGCGGCATCGGGGCGGGCGTCGGGTGGAAGGGAGTCCAGCTGTTGCGGGACACGTAGACCGAAACCGAGGGCAAGCGGTACGTCAAAGATGGCACGAGCCCGGCGGATGGTGTCGGCTACAGCATCGACGTGTTCATTTACTCCTCCTGTCGTACCGAGAACAGAGACGATGTACACGTACTCTTCAGAAAAAGGAGCGTACAGCTTCATTCGCTCGGAAGTCGTATTGGGACCGACGAGGGTGATGAGAGTTAGATCGTGAGGGGCGAGGGCTGCTCGGAATTCCGGTGTCTCCTCGAGCGGGAGGTCGGGGACGATGAACCCGCTTACGTCCAGAGCGGCGCAATCGGCAGCCAGCCGCCCGAGTCCGTATTGAACAAAGGGGTTCATGTAGCCCATCAGGACAATTTTGGCGTGGAAAGAACCCTTGCGCTCGCGCAGACCGGAGATGACCCAATCAAGTGAGACGCCATCATGGAGAGCCTTACGACTGATTTCCTCGATGACCGGACCATCGGCAACGGGGTCGGAAAAGGGGATGCCGATTTCGATGATATCCGCGCCGGCGGCATCGACTTGGGCGAGCGTATCCCAGAATGAGTCCGGCGAAGGGAATCCCGCGGTAATGAACGGGATGAGAGCGCATCGACCGTTTCTTCGGGCAGCTAAAATAGTCTCTTTCATGGGAGGGAAAAGGTCAGTCGAGATCGATGTAGTGAAGGGCGTGCGCAAGGTCCTTGTCGCCGCGTCCGGAGAGATTCACCAGTACGCGAGAATCCGGCTTAATCGAGTTCGCTTCGCGCAGGACCCACGCGAGAGCGTGCGAGCTCTCCAACGCGGGGATAATGCCTTCCGCCCGCGAGAGACGACGAAAGGCATCCAGCGCTTCGTGGTCGTAGGCTATGGAGTAGAGGACTCTTCCGGTGTGGTGGAGGTGGACGTGTTCCGGACCGACTCCGGGGTAATCGAGACCGGCGGAAATGGAGGACGACTCGCAGATCTGGCCATCGGGCGTTTGGAGGAGGTTCATGCGTGCGCCGTGGAGCACGCCCGGTGTGCCGAGATTGATGGCAGCGGAGTTTTCGCAGCCGGGCTCACCGGTGCCTCCGGCTTCTACACCGACGAGTCTGACCTGTTTGTCGTGGATGAAAGGATGCAGCATGCCGATGGCATTCGAGCCGCCGCCGACGCAGGCCACAACGTAGTCCGGCAGGGTTCCGACGCGGGTCAGCATCTGCTCACGGGCCTCGGTGCCGATCACCTTTTGCAGCTCGCGCACGAGGGTAGGGAAGGGGTGGGGTCCGGCAGCCGTGCCGAAGACGTACATCGTATCGGCCTGATGGGAAATCCAGTAGCGCAGCGCTTCATTGATGGCGTCCTTGAGGGTGCAGGAGCCGCTCTGCACGGCCACGACCTGAGCGCCGAGGAGTTTCATGCGCTGGACGTTGGGAGCTTGGCGCTCCACATCTTTGGCGCCCATGAAAACCGTGCAGCGCATACCGAACTTGGCGGCGGCCGTGGCTGTGGCCACGCCGTGTTGACCGGCGCCCGTTTCCGCGATGACGTGGGATTTGCCCATCATGCGGGCGAGGAGGGCTTGCCCGAGCGCGTTATTGATTTTGTGGGCCCCGGTGTGCAGGAGGTCCTCGCGCTTGAGGAAGAGTTCGAATCCAAGTTCAGCGGAGAGGTTCTTGCATAGAGTGATGGGAGTGGGACGTCCGCAGTATTCGGCGAGTAATTCCTGCAGCTCATTCCGGAAGGCTTCGGACGGGAGGATGGAGGTCAGTGCCTCCTCCACCTCCAGCAAGGGAGGCATGAGCGTTTCCGGAACAAAGCGACCGCCGAATTCGCCGAAGTATCCCGGACGTGACGTGTGAGGAATCGTATCCATACAACAGGGAAAAAGGACCTTGGCGCGGCGGATTGTAGCACAGGGCGGCTGTTTCTTCAAGTGCAGACTTGCAGAAAAGAAGAGGACGTGGTAGAATACGCGGCATGCCGATGGCAGACATAGCGACGTGGGCAGGTATTGAGAACATGTCGGCCTTTTTGAGCGCGAGTGGAAAGGTCGTTGTGGGTCTGGTGCTCATCGAGGGGTTGCTGTCGGTGGACAACGCGCTGGGGATAGCGGCGATGGCTTCGCATCTCCCCAAACGCCAGCAGAAGGCGGCGTTGCGCTGGGGTCTGTTAGGGGCCTATCTCTTCCGCGGCATAGCTCTGGCGCTGGTTGCCTGGCTCATGCACAATGTGTGGGTCAAGTGGTTGGGCGCCCTCTACCTGATTTACCTTGCTTGTGCTCACCTGCAGCTGCACCCGGCCCGTCGTAAGAGGGAGGACCTGGCAACGCACACGGCAGGGAAAGGCTTTCTCGCGACGGTTTGCAGCATTGAGCTCATGGATTTGTCGCTCTCGCTGGACAATGTGGTGGCGGCGGTGGGCATGGTGAACGGCGTGGGAGAGATACCTGAGCATCTGCACATCTGGGTAGTCTGCGTGGGAGTGTTTATCGGGATAGCGGCGCTGCGGGTCGTGGCGGGATGGTGTATAGGACTCATCGAGCGCTACCCTGTCCTCAAGTTCACGGCCTTCCTGCTGGTAGGCTTTGTGGGGTTGGCGCTGTGTACAGAGATGGGATTGGAGCACTGGGGAGTTCACTGGCACATGGGGATTGACGTGAAGTTTTACAGCATTGCGTCCATTGTGGTGCTCAGCCTGCTCTACGACCGTTGGGGGGGGCTGCACCGCGTGCTACGTCCGGCGGTGCAGGTGTTCCGGGCGTGTTGCACGGGTGTGGTGTTCTGCGTGGAAGGCGTGCTCATGCCGTGGAAATGGTTTTCTTCTCCATCGCAACATTAAGATACTTATGACAACTGAACCTCCTCCTCTGACGTCTGCGCTTGTACGCGCTGCCCTCACCACCGTGAAATACCCCGGATTTTCGCGTGACATTGTGTCCTTCGGTCTTGTCAGGGATGTGCGGGTGAGCGCGGAGGGAGAGGTCGTTGTCGATCTCGTGGTCGAGAGCGCCAACTCCGATGTGCCGCGCTACATCTACGAGAGCGTGATGGGCACGGTGAAGGAGCTTCCGGGAGTGAAAAAACTCGATGTCAACATCGAGCATCATGCCCCACAGACTCAGAAGAAGCCGGGTGCGACGGATAATCCGGCGGACTGGAAATCGTCCGTCCCCGGCGTGAAACACGTTATTGCCGTCGCTTCAGGCAAAGGCGGTGTAGGTAAGAGCACCGTATCCGCTAACCTCGCTGTGGCTCTCGCACGATTGGGGTACAGGACAGGGCTGCTGGACCTGGATATCTACGGACCGAGCATGGCATTGATGTTTGGGACGAAGGAGCGACCCGGCTGCAGCGAGAAGGAGCAATTTTTACCCGTGGAGACGGCGGGAATCAAGCTGCTTTCCATGGGTCTGTTGGTGGATGAAGATGCGCCGGTGGCTGTGCGCGGTCCGCTCGCTACGCGATATGTTCAGCAATTTCTGCGCGATGTGGATTGGGGCGGTCTCGATTTCCTGATTTTGGACCTGCCGCCGGGAACAGGCGACATCCAGCTCACCATTGTGCAAACCGTTGATCTCGCGGGAGCCGTTATCGTGACGACGCCGCAGGAGGTTGCTCTCATTGATGCGCGGAAAGCCGTCGGTCTCTTCAACCGCGTGCAGACCCCGATCCTCGGCATTATTGAGAACATGAGCTACTTTGTGTGTCCGAGCGACGGACTTATCTACCACATTTTCGGAGAAGGCGGAGGCGAGGCGGAGGCGCAGAAGCTCGGCGTGCCCCTGTTGGGCAAAATACCGTTGGATATCGATACACGGGCAGCAGGGGATGCAGGCAAACCCATTGCGTTGCAGGACCCGGGAAAGAGTCAGGTGTCGGCCGCCTTCAGCGCGGTGGCGGGAGCGCTGGCTTCTGTGCTCGGCGAGTGAGGCTATTCCGTCGTCCCTTTGCCGCCCCGCGTCTTTCCTGTTTGCTGGGAGGGAGTAGGGGGGACGGGAGTACGGGACCCGTGATTCGGACGCGACTCTACCGGCGTTTCTTCTGTTTTTTGTAGGACAAAAGAACTTCCTTTCTTATTCATGTCGTTAGAATTATACTGATGCGCCATGAAACAAAAATCGATAACCTTCCGTTGCTCGGCAGCTCAATTTCACCGTCTCCAGGAAAATATCCGGGCACGAGAATCCGCCACACGTACCCATGTGATTTCCGGCGCCATCGAGGAATTTCTTGATTTCGTCGAGAAACCGGAACAACACTCTCTGGATCTGTTTGAGCTCGTGCGCTGCATTGATGAGGCGGGCGAGGGACCTCCCTTTGCCGAACAGGCGTGACATGATGCAGATTTGACTTTTTAGTCGTTGAGGTATACCCTCAGCTTGCGCATGTGCGCCTCCCCTCACCGGACAATGAGCAGCTCTTTCCCCAAGCCTCCTCCTCTCGCCGCTCTTTGGGGCGCTTCTGCCGAGCAGTGGTACGACCCCACGTGGCAGTTGCAGCACTGCTGCCGTTCAGAGGATGATCTGCAACGTGTCCTGAATCTCACGCAGTCCGAACGGCGTGCCCTGCGCGGAGTCGGCAGACGTCTTGATGTCTGTGTCACCCCGCATTTTCTCAGTCTCATGGATCCGGCAGACCCGGCGGATCCCCTGCGGCTGCAGGTTATTCCTCGCTCTGAAGAGCTGGAGACTCACCCGGAGGAAATGCGTGATCCGTGTGCCGAGGAACGCGACGAGAAAGTCCCGGGTCTTGTTCACCGCTACCCGGACCGCGTGTTGCTCATTGTGACGGATCGCTGCTCCACGTATTGCCGTTACTGCACGCGCTCGAGGATTGTTTCAGGAGCCGCCGGACATGGCCGACACATTGATTGGGAGGCCGTCCTGGCTTACCTGCGCGAGCACACCGAGGTGCGCGATGTTCTTCTCTCCGGCGGAGACCCTCTTTTGCTTGCTGACGAGCGACTGGACGCCATGCTGAGCGACCTGCGTACCATTCCGCACGTTGAGCTGCTGCGCTTGGGAACCCGGGTGCCTATTATGCTGCCCCGTCGTGTTGCGCCGCACTTATGCGCCACCCTGCGTCGTCACGCACCGCTTTTTGTTTCCATCCATTGTAATCATCCCCGCGAGCTTGGTAGCGAGGCGCAGCGAGCTCTCGGCCTGCTCGTGGACCATGGGCTGCCCCTCGGAAATCAAAGCGTCCTGCTGCGCGGGGTCAACGACAGGACGGAGGTGCAACTGGCGCTAGCTCATCGTCTCCTGCAGTGCCGGGTCCGTCCTTATTACCTCTACCAGTGCGACCCCGTCCCGGGTACGCGTCACTTCCGAACGGACCCTCACGTCGGCGTGGACATGATTGCCGCCATGCGTGGTTACACCAGCGGCTATGCAGTCCCTCAGTTTGTTATCGATGCCCCCGGTGGCGGAGGAAAAATTCCTCTTAACCCGCACTACGTCGTCGGCGAGGAGGATGGCAAACTTCTCCTGCGCAACTTCCGGGGCGATCTGTTCCGCTACCCCACGAGCTTTTGAAGTCTCCCTGCTCGCAGCACGTGTCCCCATAAAATCCTCTCCGCGATCATTGAACCCATATCTCATGCGCTTCACAGGCGGCTTTGCCTCCCCGCGCGCAGCGCGCTAGCATCCACATCGTAAATTGTAAATAGGCAAAGTCCCCGGGGGATCGGAGTGGGCTTGGACAACGCGAAAGCGTTGCCCGAAGGGCTCAGCGCCGATGCGGCGGTGCTGAGTCAATGCGGCGGCGGTGAGTCAACGTAATTTGTAAATAGGCGCGGAGGCGTCCGGGGTTTGTACACCTCTTTTGGAATGATGTGGCGGGGAGGGAAAGTCGTTGGAGACTGATTTCCAATTCAATGTGAAGAGAAAGTAGGGAGCGCTGCAGCAGGGATTCCTTTCAAGAAAAAAAGGTCGCGCCGGCATAAGAATATTTTTTTCAAAAAAGTGCAATTTTTTTCTTGCGCACAGCTTTCCAAAAGAGATATACTGTCGGAATCGTGGAAGAAGTTGTACTCTGTCCGGCGACAGAGCTTCTAATTCGACGGTCCCTTCATTTCTTAGTATTTTCAAGCAATGAAACTGCATCTTCCTTCGGGTCTTCGCAAGGCTCTCCTGGCTTGCCTTGCTGCGGTAGCTCTGCCCGCTGCCACCATCCCCACCACCATTGCCTCCGCCTCAGGCATCGCCGCGGTGTTCCTCATCGCGAGTCAGCGGGCGAATGCGGAGGAGCCTTCCTGGCCGGACACGGATGGGTGGGCGACGGACGACACACTTAACGAGGGAAAGAAGGAGGCAGCATACAGTACTGATACGGTGATTACGCTGCCTGCAATAAAATTTGCTGACAATACGAGTCAAGGCTACACGCTTTCAGGTAACGACAGCACAAGCATCAAAATAGAGGGTGGTTCATGGGAGACTTCTAAGGGGGGCTTGCGTTTAAAATTGAGTAATTTTGATGGAGTGTGGCTTACCGGACCTGCGCGATTTTCTTTCGAGGGCGATAACGATGATGGAGCTGCGTTCAATAATATTAAGGATTTGTACGTGAATGGTGCAGCGCAAGCATTCTTCCGCGTTACTCAGGCAACGAACATTTCGACTAACTTCCACTTGGGAGGGTCCTCTATAAGTGATGAAGTATTGGGCACGGCTGTAAATGCAGCACTAGCCTATCAAGTAGATATTACGACAACGGGATATCTTGAGTTGATTGAAGATGCAAAAATTGCCTCCGAAAAAGGCACGTTCACCATTAAAGGAGAAGTAAAGGGTGCAAATAAGACATTAGATTTTTCTAAAATTGCAAATATATGGACGGATAACGGCGGTACACTGGCATTGGAGGGAGGCGGTGTGTTGGGCAAACTCAACAGCACAGAAAAAACCGTAGTAAAGCTCGGAGGTTCGAATAAGACTTACACATTGGGTGGTGGCGACATGCAAGGCAAGCTGGAGTTTGCCGACAATGCGTCACTTACTCTTGCTGCGTCTGCAAACTTTAGCGTGACGGAGCTTTCAGGAGCGATTGGGACGCTCACGTTGGAAGAAGGGGCTTCATGGGATATTGGGGGGAATACGTTGACGGCAAACACGGTTGTGCTCAACAGAACTGCTACGTTGAAATTGGCCGAAGATGGTCAATTGACTTTCTCGGATTTTTCCGGAAGTGGATCGTTGGTCATCGACTTGAGCGGTATTGAATTTTCATCATTAGAGGGTCTTCAGCTTTTTACATCGACTGCTGAATGGTACAACGACTGGCATGAAAAGATCTCCTTCACCGGAGTTGCTGGTAAGTGGAAACTTCAGGAGAACGGGCAATTAACGACTGCTCTATCGACACTCACATGGAGCGGCACGAAAGACACCTGGGGTGAAGAAGAATCGTTTACTGGGGGTACGTGGGAGAATGGCTCCAGCGTCGTGTTTGGCGCGGACGCAGTGCAAAAAACAGTCAATATCACTTCCTCGGTAATCACGGATGACATGCAGGTGACCGGAGGCGATTACAGCTTCAAAGGCTCCGATGATCATACGCTAGAGGTAGAAGGAACATTGTCATTGGCTGATTCCACCACAACGACCTTTGAGGTTGCGACCACCGTGAAGGAAAGTCTGCAGGGTGGTTCAAGCGCAGCTGCCAATGTCGTGCTGGGTAAGGACATGCATGTGCAGGGAGCGTTGACGGGTCAGTTGAACTTCAGCAAATCTGAGGAGACAGAGGCGGATACGGTGTGGCTTACTGTTGACGTGGACGCCAGCAACAGCGATGCGTTTACATGGTTGAAAACTGGTACCCTTGGCGAGGGGGTAGGTCTGGGTATTTCAGTGGCGAATGCAGATACGATCATTTTCAAAGGAGCATATGACGCAAGTGAGGATCATAATAAAAAGTTTTTAATAGACGGAAATCTCTTCAGCGCGACCGATCTGAAAATTGATTCCGGCACGGTGCAGTTTGACGGTCAGGCCTACACGATTCAGAGTTTGACCGGGGAAAGCGGGGCAAAAGTCATCATCGCTACGGCAGACGCCAGCAACAATAAGTGGGTCACGCTCACCAACGGCGGCAACTTGAAAGGTACTATGGGGATATCCGAATGGGGCGGACAGGTGAGTCTAGGTGGTGATCTTGAGATCGGTGGGTTGGAGCGTGGAAACATTTCAGTAGGTCGAGCCGGTCAGTTCAAGTCGTCTTCATCAGAGAAAAAGAACCTGATCATTAACAATAGCTCTAATTACAGCGTCGCGGGACTCTGGCTCGGCACGTCGGTGAATGATGCCGTTAATTTGGTGAAAAGAGGCAGTGGTACGCAGACCCTCACCGGTTATGCAGTGGATGGAGACAATTACACGAGTGTTTATAACAGGACACACCTTTGGGGAAATGTGACCATAGAGGCAGGTCTCTTAGAACTGACAGGTGCAGAGACCACGATTGAGGGAGATGTTACAGTGGAACAAGCAAATCTTAATGAGAGCTTTGTTGTCACAAAAGGATTGTTGATCAATGCCGCAACGACCATCAAAGGGAAGTTGGACGTGGAAGGCAACTGGGCTCTCTACAATGGGTTGACTTTGTCCAAAGGTGGCAAGATATCCGGTACATTCCACGTTGCATGGGCGAATTCTTCCCTGACGCTTGGGGGTGATCTGGAGGTTGGCGATTTACACCGCGGTACGGCGCAAAACAAGCCTGCAGGTCAAGTGCGGCACATTTCACGCACTGGAGAGCAAAACGTGTATATTCTCTTCAGCGAGGCAGCGGGGAGCAATGTGAGTAACCTGAATAGCATGTACGATGCCTTTGCCCCCAAGGGATCGGAGCAGGTCGGAGACGGCGTAGGCTACGGCATTGCCGGAAAGGGGGAGGAGAGCAATGTAACGCTGAGCCTGGCAAATAAGGCTGAGACGGGCTACGACTTCAAGATTCGCGAAGCCAAGGTGACACTTGATGGCGGCACTGAAAAGTCATTCACCATCGGCACGAAAGGAATTGAGGGGGTAGAGGGTACCCTAAAGATGCTGGAGCTGGTTGATTCCACGCTCGTGCTGGGGGATCACACGCTCACCGCCGGGACGCTTAGCGTGGGAGGAACGACCGGATCGACGATTTCGCTCAACATGGGGGAGCACGCTGAGGGTGTGCTGACTCTCACCGGGCTGGAGTTTGACGAAGGCGGCAGTGTTGAAACATTAACGATCCAGTTGACCGATTATACATTTGGAGATGCGCATGATTCCTTCCTGCTCTTTGGAGGGGATGATTTGAGCTGGCTTGCCGACAAGACAGGTATGTTTACATTTGTTGATCAGAGCGGCAAGACGATCACTAACGTTACTCTTAATGCGGACGGAACATTGACCTGGACGGAAATCGAACAAGGGCTTTTCTGGGGAAAAGGTGGTGGAGAACACACAACGTTGACCCTGGGAACGGGAGGCAATCAATGGAGTGAGGAAGCAGGAAAAAGCGGAGAGGGGGAGTGGGAGCAAAGCAAGAACGTTTATCTGGAAGCAGAGTCGGGTGCCGTAGAGGTGACAGTCGCTGAAAATGCCACCATGGCCAATCTCACGATTCGAGAAGGAGCGACGTACAACTTTAGCGGAAGCCAGCCGCTTGAGGTTACGGGGTCTCTCACGCTGAACACGGATGTGAACTTTAAAAGCGGTCTCACGGTTTCGGCAAAACAGCTCGTCGTGAACGCAGGGGATATCACCTTTGAAAACGGTCTCACTCTCAGTAATGGCACGGAGGCTACAGGTATCACTCTTAACGGCGGCAGTATTACCTTCTCCGGCGGAACGGTGAATATGGGGGATGGCGATATCACAAACACACAGGGGATAGATATTGTATCTGGTACCGTGACCATTGGTTCAGGTGTGACTGCAACGAACTTGGGCTTTGTGCGGTTAGGTAATGGCGGAACCCTCGTGCTTGAGGTTCTTCCCGGAACCGTACATCCCGTTTATGGCGTTTCTCTTGGTGATGGTCAAGGATACAGCGGCAAACTGGTCTATAAAGGACTAAGTGGGGAATTGGCGTGCGGTTTCCTACCGGGAGCAACTTATAGACTCGGCGAGTTGGAATTAGACGGAAGTACGCTGCAATTTAATGGGACTTCCACAAGTAATTACGGGAACCTGCAGAAGGTTCTTGCTATTACGTTGAAGAACAATTCAAAGTTAACTTTGCATTGTCAGAATACTCCCTTTGTGTCTGAGCAACTCATAAATGTTGAAAGTGGCTCCTCGATAGAGATATCAGGGAGCAGTAGCACCGACACTGCATATGCCGTTTTTGCAAATGGACAGGATGTGCATCTTGCAGGCAGCGGGAGAGGGGGGGCGGGAGCTCTCATCTTCAGCGCAACAAATACGCATTCCGCCAACACGTGGGTCGATCTCTTTCTTGATGCCGACGCGACCGTCTCTGTGACCGGTGATAATTTGAAATTCTACAGCCTGCTTTCCTCTGCTGATAACACTACGAGAACCTTCACGAAGAAAGGGACAAGCAGTCTCATCTTCGCCGGGAAAAACACCAGCGGCAATTATCAAGGAAACTTTGGTGAACACGTAGCGTTCGATATTCAGGAGGGGACCATTGTCCTCTCGACAAATTCAGGAGCTGACGCAACGCAGAGTTATACCCTGACGGAGAAGCTGTCTTCCGCGGAGGGCGCGAGTCTCGAGTTGGACGCCACAGCGATTGAAAAGAACGCTGGTAAGACCGTAACTCTCGACTTGAGTGGCGACACGTCGCAGTTCAAGGGAACGCTTGCGGTGAAGACGAGAGCCACTCTCAACCTCTCTTCCACAAATTTTGCGGGAACGTTGGACTTGAAAACTGATGGAACGGTCGTGCTGAAGGAGAATACGAAGATTGCGGCGATGAAAGGGACAGGCGGCACACTGGAGATAGCAGGGGGAAAAGCGGTGACAGTGAGTAGTATCAAAGACTCTCTCTCGCTGCATACGCTGAAACTCGGCGAGCAGGCGCAAGCCGGACAACTTACGCTCACGGATGGAAGCATTACGATTACCGATGGTATGAGCTGGGAGTCGGGTAGCTCCATCACGCTCTCGGCAAAGGGACAGCAGATTCTTCTGGGCGAGAGGCTGAGCTTTACCGGCGCGAGCAAGAATAATCAACTGGCCATACAGTTTGGGACGTCCTATCTGGAAGGAGTGGAAAGAGGAAGCTTCCAGATTTTCGGTGAACACTGGAACAAAGATTGGCATGACTATTTTAAGTTTGTGGTGTCAGATGATACAGAGGACAAGTATCAAGGAATCACGATTGATGATAATGGCTACTTGACCTGGACGGGACCGGAACCGGGAGAGAATCTCTACTGGGGAAAAGGTGAGGGAGATCTCACAAAACTGACCCTGGGAGATGGCGGCGGGGCATGGAGTAATGAATCCGGGAAGGCCGGTGATGTTATGTGGGCTGCGAACAAGAACGTGCATCTTGAGGCAGAGAGTGGTTCGATTGCAGTTACTGTGGGGGAGCATGCGACAATGAATAATTTGACCGTGGCGGCAAGTGCTCAAGATTCGCCTGCCTACACATTCAGCGGAGGTAAATCGGTGACCGTGACCGGGAATATGAGCGTGGGTGAAAGAACGACGTTAACGTTGAGCGCTGCGACTCTCACTGTGGATGGAAATCTCGAAATAGCCAGCGGCGCAAAAGTTTTTGTAAGCGGGAGCAACAGCTTCGGCTCTCTGTCCGGAGCGGGAACCTTGTCGAGCTTTGCGTGTACTGTCAGTCTCGGTTCGGACAGCAGTATCGGGACGCTTGATGTGAGTTGGGGTGCAAAGATTGAACTTGGCGGCGACTTGACGGTCAAGGCCATGGCATTTAACAATAACAGTAAGGGTATCACCTTCAGCAAGAAGCAAGGTACAACGCGAGATGTTTTCCTTGTGTTGAATAGTAACGATAAAGAGATGTTCACAAATGGAGCATATGGAGATGATACAAAACTTGTGCTTAACTGGCACGATTCAGATAGTGAATTCAGTAAAGGGCATTTTACTTTTGATGGCGTCGGTCTTAAGAAAAAGGGAACTAACATCATAACACTGGATTCCTCGGATATAGGAGCAGAGAAAGATGTTCCAACTAGCGGCTGGTGGTCGATTCAGGCTTTGGTTGTGGACGAGGGTGGTCTCATTCTCAAACACGGCGCGACACTGGCAGCCCAGCTTGAAGTCAACGGTACGAGCTCTCTCGATGTGGATGGCTCCACATACGATGTAACAGTAGGAGGTACGGCGACGAGTGCATCGGACGCAAAGGTGAATGTGAAAGCAGGGAGTTTGGTGTTGAATGGGAAGGCAACGTTGAGTGGAACGACAGAACTTTCCGGTGGTTCCATGACTGTTGCAGGGGAGAATTCCACGATCAGCAATCTTGTAGTTACGGGTGGTTCTCTCACGATTAACGCGAACACGGAGATTTCTCAAATCACCGGATCCGGATCACTCACCACGCTCACATTGGGGGCGGATGCGAATCTGACGGTCGGCAGCGGGAAGTTGAAGGGGACGACGATTGACGCGAGTGAGGGCGGCGGTTCGTTGACGCTCACCATGACGGCTGAAGGCGAGAATCTCGACTTTACGGAGTTGACCTTGGGTGTCGACGGCAAGCTCAGCATCACGTTGGAGGGGTATGACACGTGGCATAACGCCGGGCAGACGACGTACCAACTCTTCAGTCAAACGGACTTTGAAACGCTGTGGGAGAAGCTCGGAGCTAGTGCTAGCGGTAAGACGTGGAAGGATTTCTTCGATATCGAGGTAGAATCGAGTGATTCCTTGTTGGAATGGAACTTGGATGAACAGGGCATGCTGACGTTCTCAGAGATCGAAGGTTCGATATGGACGGGTGAAGGGAACGGAACGTGGTCAGCGGGAGGCGACTGGAAGGAAGGTGAGGAGCCTGCTGATGACACGCCTGTTGTGTTCACGGATAAGGCAGAGAAAAAGAATGTCGTGCTTGATGGACCGATTCAATCCGGCGATGTGAAGGTGAAGAGCGGGGCTTACACCTTCCAAGGAGATGGAGTGGGAGATGATAGTTTGACCTCGAGCGGCAAGCTTGAAGTGTCCGAAGGCGCGAGTCTCGACATGCAGGTGAAGGGTTCGTTTGCGGGCGGTATTGTGTTGGGAGGTGATCTAAAGCTCAATGCCGATGTCACTGTGGGTGATGAGGGCAAGATTGAGTTCAACGGCGGACAGCTCGCCCTTGGCGACGACGTGACCTCTGCGAACGACTGGAACGACAAGGTGGATGCTAAGAATAGCTCCGGCCCGCTGAGAGTGGACGTAGGGACAAATAACCTGAGCTGGGGAGAGAACGGCAATTCAGCGACCGGAGGCGTGGAACTCGGCCTCACAAACGGCATGGAGAAGGACGGCGCGGGCGAATTTGATCTCGCCTGGAGCGACACTGACGGCGAGCATGGGGGCGGCATCACCGTGAAGGACGGAGTCTTGGGACTCAACGTAGGCGGCTCGGCAACGCTGTCCGGCAAGGTCACCGGCGACGGTACGCTGAAGGTGGCTGACGGCGAGGTGACGCTGAGCAACGAGGGAAATGATGTGAAGAACATCGAGGTGGCGGGCGGAGCGACCCTGAAGGGATCGGCAAACGGTGCACTCGGTACTGCGGACACGACGATCACGCTGCAGGAGGGCAGCACTCTCGCCGGGGCGGACGGTGCGGCGGTGACGGGGACGGTGGACGTGAAAGGCAGCGCCTCCATGGGCGGCAAGATGTCCATCGATGGCGTTCTCAAGGCAGAGGGAACGGATACCGTACTCACGGCGAAGGAAGGGGCGGATCTGACGATCTCCGGCGGTTTGACGGAGTACAAGGGTTCGCTGAGCACCGAGACGGACTCGCAGTGGACGCTGTCCGGCGGTGATTCTGAGATCGCGACGAATATGGGAGGCGAGGGGAGTTATCACTTCGCTTCGGAGAAGGAAACGACGATGAGCGGCGTGGTGTCCGATTCGGCGTCCGTGGTGAAGGATGGCACGGGCAAGCTGGTGCTTACCGGGAAGAACGGAACGACCGGAGCTTTGGGGGCAACGGAGGCTGGTTCGCGCATTGAGCTCGGAGCCTTGGGACAGCAAGCTCAATGGGCCGGTACCACTGCGCAGGGAGCCGGTGACATCTATCTGCGCAACGTGACGCTGACAGGCGAGAAGGGCTTCACAACAAAGGGAACAGGCAAAATCTATGTGGACACGGCTGCGGCTGGATCCGCTGCACGTGCGGCGACTCCGCAGGGCGGCATCGTGAACGTGAACGGAATGGAGGCAGAAAAGTTGGATGGTATCATGATCAATGAGTACGGCAAGCTCACCGGTCTCACGGGAACGTATGAGACCTCGTCCGATAAGAAGCTCACGCTGACATTCACGGAGTCTAACTTAAATACAGCGGGTGGAGAGGACTATCTCATCGAGAGTGAGGGCGCGACAATCACGATCAACAGTGCGGATGGTGTCACGCTCAATTTCTCCAACTCGGCCTTCTTCAGGGCGCTCAAGGACGCCATTAATGGTGGCAAGGAAACGCGTTTGCACGTATTAGAAAACGGCACGTTGCATTTCGGTGAAACTTTCGATGCCTCAGAATTGATGTACGCTGGACAAGGTGCTGCACAGATGCTTCAAATGCTCGGGTTGGCAAAAGATGGAGTGAAAGCAGATGGTGGAGATATCGTGCTTCAAGGGGAATTGAGGCTCGATGATGTGTACTTCGTGACGAAAGGTGGTGATGCTACGGAGGCGAACGTGGCAGATTTAGCGGATAAGAGGGCCGTTTTGGTGGACGAGGGACAGAACCTTGATGTCACAGTGACGGGTGAGGATGGTGTCCTGCACAACCTTGTGGGCGGAGAGGGATCCGGACTGACTCTTCATGCCGATGCGAGCGGTAAGGTGGCATTGAATAATACGTACGATCCGGTAAATGACGAGCGACTCACGCCGGGACAAAAAGAAAAAGCCGCAGGGATGGATACGCTCTTCGAGGGGAGTATCACTTCCACAAACGTGGATGTGGAGAAGACCGGTGCGGGTACGCTGACCGTAGGGGGTGATTACAAGGTGGAGAACAATACGACCACCATCACGGACGGGGCGCTTGTGCTCAACGGCGACACGAACACGCTGAAAGATGTTGTGTTCAACCAAGCGGATGATGCGACGGGTGAGGAAAAACGCGAGTTTGCGGTCGGTGGGAGACAAACCACGGTAGGTTCCATCAACGATGATGATGTGACCGGGGGCGAGAATAAGGTTGAGGTGAGCAGCGGCGGTAATCTGACCCTGACGGGTAAGAGTGGTCTGGGGAATACAGAGATCACGGGCGACGGAAGCGGCTCGGTGACGCTGGATGGAGGAGGGGCTTCGCTCGAACTTAACGGAACGGGGGCGACGGTGGATGAGAACGGGAAGATCACGGGAGCACAACTCTCCGGGGTGGATGTGAATCTCACGAATGGAGGGAAACTGACCGTGGGTGATGAGGCCGGTATGGATGCCGGTGTGGTGACGGTGGATGGAGAGCTGGATGTCGGCAGCGGCGCGGCTAACCACGTGGATGCTCTCGCAGGCAGCGGCACGTTGAAGAGTGCCGACGGTGGAGCTTTGACCGTGGGCGGCGGCTCGTTCTCGGGTACGCTAGGGATGAGTGACACGGCGTCTTCTGCCGGCACCTTGGCGGTGGCAGACGGGGCGAGTTTCACGCTGGACAACGCCAAGAGCGATGACGGCGCTGAATGGGATGTGAAGGTTGGAGATGACTCGGAGCTGACGATCGACGTGAGTGAGATGGAGGATGGTAGCAAGTTGACGCTGGGCAACGTTGATCTCGGTAACGGCAAGACGACGGTGAACTACGGCGAGAAGGGTTATAGTTCGGATGTCGTTTCCGGAACGATTATCGGGGCGCAGGGTAGCAACGGAACAATCGATTTCCACAGCGATTCGGTCATGTCGGAGGGTCAGAGTCTGACGACCAATTTCACGGTAGGTGACGTTAAAGGTGATAAGCAACAATTTGCCAGAGATCACGTGACGTTCTCCGGTCTCGATGGTTTCCTGAACGACCACAATATAACGGTTGATGAGGACGGTAAGATTACAGTGGGGGCAACTGCGGCGAAGGAGAACCCCTTCGAGCGCACCCTGCCGAACATGGAGAAGAATTCTCACGCCGGCGCGGTGATGGTCTGGGATTCCATCAAGGACAAACGCGATACGCTTAACCTGTTCTTCAACGCGTTGCTGAATCCGAAATCGGACTACGCGAGAATGATCTTCGGTTTGGTGGAGATGTTGGACAATAATGAGAAGGAGGGACTGGAGAAGGCGCTGGCATCGATAGCCGGCTCGTCGATCTCGACGCTGGGTCCGGCGCTCTCGGAGGACCTGCATCGCCAGCTCACCACCATCCGCAACCGCACCACCACCATGGCCAACGAGCTGCGCTACGACGGCTACGATGAATTCCCGCTGGTCCACGCATGGATCAACGGCGAGGGCGCGTACCGCAAGCTGGACGCGGATGGCTTCGCCCCGGGCTACACCGTCAACAGCTGGGGCGGCACGGTGGGGATGGATATGGACGTGGCGGCAGGGACGACCATCGGTCTTGCCCTCACGGCGATGTACGGCGACCTGAAGACGGATTCCGCCGATATGGGCAAGGGAGATATGGATACGGCGTACGTGAGCGCGTTTGCGAGGACGTCGAGCGGACCGTGGACGCACACGTTCATCGTGAGCGGAGGTCTGGCGGACATCAAGCTGAACCGGACGGTGAACTACGGGAGCGGGAGCTACACGACGAAGGGCGACACGGACGGCTACGCCGTGGGCGCGCTGTATGAGATCGGCTACACGAAGCTGATGAACGAAGCGGGGACGCTGGCGATGCAGCCGGTGATCAACGTGGAGGTCAGGCACGCGGCGGTGAAGGGATATAAGGAGAAGGGAAGCGACGCGGGACTGCAGGTGGACGACATCGACCAGACGACGGTGACGCTGGGAGTGGGAGCGAGGATGCAGGCGGCGCTGGGAGCGAACGCGTGGAACCGCTACTCGATCTTCGAGGGACGAGTGCTGCTCAAGACGGATCTGGGAGACCGGAGCGGGACGGCGAACAATGCGATTATAGGGAGCAAGAACTTCGCCGAGGTGGAGTCGGCGGAGGTGGGTGCCGTAGGTATCGAAATAGGAGCCGGACTGAGCATACCGCTGGGAGCCGACCTGGGGACGTTCTTCCTGGACGGCTCGGTGGAGTGGCGCACAGGACAAACCTCCTTCGACGCAACAGCCGGTTACAGAATCAGCTTCTAATCGAAGCTGATTCCGTAACTATTTACGATTTACGATTTACGAAGTCAACTATAATAATTAGGTGGGAGAATTTTTATTTTACGCTAAGGAAGATCAGCGTAGCTCCGCTTATGG